>DASXPZ010000177.1:0-4784 GCA_036493275.1 Pirellulales bacterium | reverse complement strand
CTTTCCGATGAATTGAAAAAGGTCGAAGCGTTAGAGGTGAGGATCACAACGAACCCCTCTCCCCAAGATGGCGCGGAGTGCTTTGAACTTATTCGCCAATTGGTTTATCGCGAAGTGCAGCCTGCAATGAACGCTGAAATCGAGCTTAAAAACGCAAAACTGCATAACAAGCGCGAGTACGCGAAGAATAACGGCGGCTACACTCACGATCAGAAGAAGGTGGCCTTTATCTACTTCAATCAGACCACAGGAGGAACCGAGCAACGAATTCGCAGGACGCGGGAGCATCTGAAAGAACAGTGGGGGATGGAGATCAGCAAGTCAGATTCTTACAGGCTTCTGCGCGAACATCGCAAAGAGGGCACTATCAAGTCGACCTGACAGTGATTATTTCCTGTCAGGTCGAGTTGATAGTGAGCGATTTGCCTGGAACAAAAGAATGTGGCGGTCAATCATCAGTTAGCGAAACCCAAACGCAGGGTTACTAACTGGAGATTGATCGATGTCTTTCGCGACCAATGACCGGCTTGGCTCAATTGCCCCTGGTCATTCCTACCCGCTGGCAGTCTTCCAGCGCATCACTGGCCTTAGCGTCTTCGCCATGCGCCGCGCCAGGCGCAACGGCCTGAAGATCCGGACGGTTGGCCGGCGCAAGTTTGTTCACGCTGACGACTGGCATCAATTTTTGCAGTCGCCAGGGACCGAGGCTTGCGTTGTGATTGAGCCAGAAGGGGCGCGGTCATGAGCGCCGTCGCCGAGTCATATCTGACGCCGCCGCAGGTTGGAAAGCAGCTCAGAGTCAGTCCAAGCAAGATCGTCGCCTGGATCAGGGCGGCCGAGCTGCGCGCCGTCAATGTCGCCAGCAGCGTGAGGGGCAGGCCGCGCTGGCGAATCGCGCCCGAGGATTTAGAGGCGTTTCTCGCGCGGCGGCAGTTCCCACCCGCGCCGAAGGTCAGCCGAACGAGGAGGCGGCCACGAGATACCGGAGTTATCCAATTTTTTTAAAAGGCCCAGGGGGCGCGCCTGCGTTGGGCGCGCCACCCGGGGCCAGTTTGTTTGCGACGGTCGTCCTACCACAGAAGACGTCGCAGAAAGGTCAGCAGCGATGTCCATTCTTCACGATTCGCGCGGCGTTTTCAAGGGCCAAGCTCCAGCACTGCCGTTCGGCCGACGGCTCGCGGCAAAGCGACTGCCGATCACCTCCGAGCTGGGGGTGTGATGATGGATATAGCCACCACACAAAACCGCGTTAGTAGGTCTAGCCCTACAAAAGCAAAACGACGGACTGCGTACGACATCCAGCGGATCACGGACTGCATTTACGCCGAGCTGGCCGCCGATCACCCGATGACGGTCCGCCAGATGTTCTATCGCCTTGTCAGCAAGGGCGTGATCGCAAAGACGGAGAGCGAATACAAGCAGACTGTCTGCCGCCTGGCGAGCGTAATGCGTCGCCGCGGTGATATCCCCTATGGCTGGTTTGCGGACGGAACGCGCTGGCAGCGCAAGCCGCAGACGCATTCCAGTCTTCAGTCAATGCTCGATTCGAGCGCCAAGTTTTACCGACGCTCTCTGTGGAACGACCAGGACGCCTACGTCGAAATCTGGCTAGAGAAAGAGGCCCTCGCGGGCGTTCTCTACCAAGCTACATCGCCGTACGACGTTCCGCTGATGGTGACTCGCGGCTATCCCAGCCTGTCGTACTTGTTCGAAGCCGCCGAAGCGATCGCCGCCGAGAACAAGCCGACGTACTTGTACTACTTCGGAGATCGCGACCCGTCGGGAGTCGACATTCCGCGTAAGGGTCGAGGCGGACATTCGGGAGTTCGCGCCCGACGTTGATCTGATGTTCGAGTGCATGGCGGTAACCAGGGAGCAGATTGTCGAGTTCAATCTGCCCACCCGCCCCACTAAAAAAACCGATTCCCGGTCCAAGGGATTCGAGGGCGAAAGCGTCGAAGTTGACAGCGATTTCCCCAAGCGACCTTCGCAGGCTGGCGACGTTCTGCATAGAGCAGCATATCGATCGAGACGTTCTCGACGCCACACTTCGCACCGAAGAACTTGAACGCGAGACGCTTGCCCGCGTGGCTGAATCGCTAGGGGGCAACCAGTGAAAGCCACCCCCGAGACTCGCGCCCGCTGGATCAACCGCCTGCGCAGTCAGCGCCGCGATTGTCGCCACGCCGATCCCAACACCTGGGTTGACGCTGGCGAAGACCGGCGAGGCTACGTCGAGACGCGCTGCAAGCTGTGCGGCGGCTTTATTGGCTTTCGGCCGCCGGCGGATCGCGCCCCGCAACTTTGCGAGGGCCAGCAATGAGCACGACCGATCCCGCGTCGAGCATGAACGTCGCGCGAGGCTACATCGAACGTGGCTGGTCCCCGCTGCCGGTCCCGCTAGGCAGCAAGGCGCCGACGCAAAAGAACTGGCAGAAGCTGCGCTTCGGTCCGGCGCAGCTTGCGATATTTCGCAACAAGAACGTCGGCGTCCATCTAGGCGAACCGAGCCGCGGACTGATCGACGCCGACCTAGATCATCAGTTGGCTGTAGAGTTGGCCCCGCAATTTCTTCCGCCGACTCAATCGCGCTTCGGACGATCCGGAAAGCCGGATTCGCACTGGCTGTATCAAATCGAGCAGGCGCCCAAGACGCACAAACGCAAGTTGCCCAAGTCGCTCGACAAAAAAATGGGAATGATCGTCGAGCTACGATCAACAGGATGCCAGACTGTTTTTCCCGGCAGCAAGCACCCGAGCGGAGAGGAAATCACTTGGACCGTGGACGGAGAGCCCGCGGCGGTTGATGCCGCCGATCTATTGCAGGCGGTCAATGCGCTCGCAGACGAGGTGCAGAGGCGCCTGGGATATGTTTCGCGGAAGCAATCGATGGCGACCAATGGCCAACATCACGCAGACCTGTCACCCGACGCAATTAAGGATCGCGCTCGAAAGTACATCGCCAAGATCCCCGGCGCCGTGCAACACCAGTGCGGAAGCGATGCGACATTCCACGTTGCGTGTGTGCTTGTGCTTGGATTCGACCTGGGGCGTTCTGACGCACTGGAGTTAATCCGGGAGTGGAATGTCACGTGTAAGCCGGAGTGGAGCTAGGCGGAACTAGAGCACAAGATCGACGGCGCCAGCAAACGAACTGGCGAGCGCGGCTATCTGCTGCGATCCGGGCTCAACGGTCGCGCGCACGCCGTCAACGGCAGCGCGGCAGACGATGGAGGCAAGGGCAAGGATCTGCCCGAGGTTATCCTTCCCGGTAACGATACCCCGATCATTGTCGCCGCCAAACAATTTGGCGAGCTGCTGGGCGCGACCGGCTCATTCTACAACCGCGGCGGCGCGCCGGTTCGATCGATTCGGGACGTGGCGCGTGGCGTTCTGCTGCAAGCAGTGCGCCCCGCCGCCCTTTGCAGTGACATCGAGCGCGTCGCGCAAGTGATGAAGATCAAAGAGGGCGAAGATGGTCCTATTGCGGTGCCGGCCGTCTGCTCCGAGTCCGTCGCGAAGCTGATCTCTGAGGCGATGGCGTTCCGCGATGAACTGCCGCCGATCAATGTTCTGGCGCCCTGCCCGGTCCTGCTTGAACGAGAGGGCAAGCTAATCCAGATCGTGGGCTACGATCGGCAATCGGGCATCATGGCCGCCGGGCAACCCGCGCCGGAATTGAGCCTCGCCGAAGCAATCGACTTGCTCGCGCTGCTGTTTGCCGGGTTTCGTTTTGCCACCGGGGGCGACTTCGCCCGCGCCGTTGCTGCGGTCATCACGCCCGCGCTCTTATTCGGAGGCCTGTTGAACGCCCGCGCCCCGATTGATCTTGGCGAGGCCGACAAATCGCAGACCGGCAAAGGGTTCCGCAAAAAGTTGACCGCAGCCGTCTATTCGGCCGTGTTGCGCACCGTCACGCAACGCCCGATGGGAGGCGTCGGAAGCATCCAAGAGACGTTTGACCAGGCTGTCGTGGCCGGGGCTGTCTTCATCGCGCTCGACAACTTCAGGGGACGCCTGGACGTGCCGGGTATCGAGTCGTATCTGACCGAGGACGTGTATCTGGCCCGCGTCCCCTATTCAGGATCGATCGAAATTGACCCGCGGCGGACAGTCATCATGTTCACGAGCAACCAAGCCGAGGTCACGATCGACCTTGCCAATCGGTCAAGCATCGTGCGCCTGCTGAAACAGGCAGACGATCACCAATTCGAGACGTTTCCCGAGGGGGATTTACTCCAGCACGTTATCGCCAATCAACCGAAGTTCCTGGGGGCTGTGTTCGCCATCGTGCGCGAGTGGTATCGGCTCGGCAAGCCGACGGTCCCCGCTGTGGGCCACGACTTCCGCCGCTGGGCCAGCGTGCTTGGCTACATCACGGAGCACATTGTCGGCGTTGGCTCGCTGCTGATCGGCCACCGCGAAGCGCAGGCCCGAATGGCGTCGCCGGGCCTCACGTGGCTGCGAGCGCTTACGCTGGCCGTCATCAACGCCGGTCAGGAGGGCTGTTGGCTTCGCCCATACCAACTGCTTCGCGTCGTGGTAGACGCCTCGATCGAAACGCCCGGTGTGGATCCAAGCGCTGACTTCGCCGATGACGCTCAGTTTCAGTCCGCCACCCGCGCCGTAGGTCGCAAGCTCTCTACTGTTGTGGCCGCGGACAGCGTCACGATCGATGGCTTAACCGTCAGTAAAGAAAAACGCCTCGACGCGAAATATCGCGAACAAACCGAATATCGCGTTTACCCAAACTGCCGCATCCGGTCCAGCCTGCGACCCTGAAT
>DASXPZ010000176.1:0-10498 GCA_036493275.1 Pirellulales bacterium | reverse complement strand
CCTCGCCGATAAAGAGCTACCGCGCGGCGTGTCGCCGCCGCCGGCGGGTTCCCGATCCATGAAGTAAGTCTCCGCGCTGTTGGCGTCCGGAGCCGGTGGCCTTCGGGGCCGTTTGCTTCCCGGCACGGCGCGGCCCATTTGCAGCACCCACTTCGCGGCCAAGACATCGTGCAAGACTACGAAAAACTCGGCGTCTTCTACCTGGGTCGGCTCTACGATCTCGACCGCGCGCAGGCCAAAAAAGATTACCTGCTCTACAACTCCAAGGATTTGCTGACGCACGCCGTGTGCGTGGGCATGACCGGCAGCGGCAAGACGGGCCTCTGCCTGACGCTTCTCGAAGAAGCGGCCATCGACGGCATTCCCGCCATCGTGATCGATCCCAAAGGAGATCTCACGAATCTGCTGCTGACGTTCCCCAATCTCTCGGCCGAGGAGTTCCGGCCCTGGGTCAATGACGACGACGCGCGCCGCAAGGAAATGAGCGTCGAAGATTTCGCCCGCGCGCAGGCCGAGCTATGGAAAAAGGGGCTGGCCGATTGGGATATGGACGGAGCCCGCATCGGTCGCTTGAAAAACGCGGCCGAGTTCGCCATCTACACGCCGGGCAGCTCTGCCGGACGGGGCGTCTCGGTGCTGCGAGCCTTTGCAGCGCCGGAACGCGCGATCCTCGACGATAACGAGTTGTTGCACGACCGGATCAATTCCACCGTCACCGGACTGTTGGGACTGGCCGGGATCGACGCCAATCCGCTGCAAAGCCGGGAGCACATCCTGCTGGCCACGCTGCTCGAGAAAGCATGGCGAGCGGGGCAGAGCCTCGATCTGGCGGCGCTGGTGCAACAAACGCAAAAGCCGCCGATCGCGCAGGTCGGCGTGCTCGATCTGGAATCGTTCTTTTCGGCTAAGGAGCGGTTCGCTCTAGCGATGCGTTTGAACAATCTCCTCTCGGCGCCCGGCTTTGCCGCCTGGATGCAAGGAGAGCCCCTCGACGTCGACGCGCTGCTCCACACGTCGCAAGGCAAGCCGCGGATTTCGATCTTCTCGATTGCTCATCTCGACGACGCGCAGCGGATGTTTTTCGTGTCGCTGTTGTTGAACGAAACGCTGGCCTGGATGCGCGCGCAGCCCGGCGCTACCAGTTTGCGCGCGCTGTTGTACATGGACGAAATCTTTGGCTACTTTCCTCCCGTGGCCAATCCTCCTTCGAAGACGCCGCTGTTGACGCTCTTGAAGCAAGCCCGCGCCTTCGGATTGGGCATTGTGCTGGCGACGCAGAATCCGGTCGACTTGGACTACAAAGGCTTGTCGAACGCCGGAACCTGGTTCCTGGGGCGTTTGCAAACCGAGCGCGACAAGCAGCGCGTGCTGGAAGGGTTGGAAGGCGCCTCGGCAGGCGCGGGAGCGGAACTCGATCGCCAGCGGATCGAACAGGTCCTCTCGATGTTGGGGAACCGTGTCTTCTTGATGAACAATGTTCATGAGTCTGCCCCCGTGGTATTTCAGGCCCGCTGGGCGATGTCTTACCTGCGCGGGCCCCTCTCGCGCGATCAGATCAAACGGCTCACTCCGGCCGTGGAGCCAACAGCCGCCAGCGAAACCCTGGCGTCCGCAAAGACCCCCTCGCCAGCAACTGTCCCTGCGCCCGATAAGCCGACCGGCGTTACCAGCTCGCAGAGCGCTGAAGCGACAAACGTTCCGGTCAGCGCGACACCCGACGCGACGGCGCCGGCCATCGCAGGATATTCGGCGACACCGCCGATGTTGCCGCCGCAGGTGCGTTCGTTTTATGCGCCGCTGAGAGGCGAACGAGCGGAACAAAAATCTCTCGTCTATGCACCTGTGGCGCTCGGACTGGCGACTGTTCGTTTTGCGGATAAAAAGCTGGGAATCGAGTGCGTGCGGCCGCTTTGTCTGCTGGGAACATTCTCGGCTACAAACGGCGCGCCGGATTGGGCGCAAGCGCAGCGCGCCGAGCTCGGCGAAGATGAGTTGGAGTCAACGCCTGTCGCGCAAGCCAGGTTCGGGGTGATTCCTCCCGACGCCGCCACGGCCAAGGCGGCCGCCGGTTGGAAAAAATCGTTGGCTGACGCGATTTATCGCAACGAACAGCTCTCGCTTCTCAAAAGTCCCAGCGTCGGCGAAGTCTCGAAGCCGGACGAAAACGAGCGGGCGTTTCGGATCCGCTTGCAACAGGCGGCCCGCGAAGAGCGAGATAAGCTGCTCGAAGCGCTGCGGCAGAAGTACGCGCCGAAGCGCGACCAATTGAATGACCGCATTGCGCGGGCGCAGGCCACGCTGGAGCGAGAAAAGGGAGATGTCAGCGCGAAGCGCATCGATACCGTGATTTCGGTCGGAGCGAGCGTTCTCGACGCGATCTTCGGCCGACGCCGCTCGTCGCTCGGCCGCGCCACCACCGCTGCGCGCGGCGCCGGGCGAGCCGCCAAAGAACAGGGAGACGTCGAGCGAGCCGAAGCGGCGCTCGACGACCTGATCGCCAAGCGAACCGCGCTCGACGAAGAAGTGGACCTGGCCACCAAGGAGCTGCAATCGCGGATCGATCCGCTCACGGAGCAATTGGAGACCGTGGTCGTCCGCGCGAAAAAGGTCGATATCGAAGTCCGACTCACGGCCCTGGCCTGGCTACCGCAATGCGTCGGCGCGGACGGCAAGCTTCGCGACGTTTGGAAGTAATCTCGCCGGGCGCTGCGTGCTGGCGATTTGCGAATTAGAATCTCTCTGCGGCCACTAAGCATTTCTGCCAGAGAGAATCGAACATGACGCAATCTGTGATCTGCATTCTGCTCCGCGCCGCGCTGGCCACGCTGTTGCTTTGCCATGCCTTGGCCGCGCAGGCCGAAAACGCCATCGTGCCGGCCGACGCCAAGTTGGAATTGCTCCACCAGCGCAGCTCCAAGATCCAGGGGGGCCTGACCGAAGGGCCGGCCGCGGCGCCGGACGGCAGCATCTACTTCACCGACATACCCGAAGGCGCCGATCGAGGTCAGATCTTGCGCTACGATCCGAAAACGGGCCGTACGACCACGTTCACCGTCGATAGCGGCAAAGCCAACGGCCTGGCGTTCGACGCCGCGGGGCGCCTGATCGCTTGCGAAGGGGTCGACGGCGGCGGCCGGCGCATTTCTCGCTGGGACGTGAAGACCGGCAAAAGCGAAACGATCGTCGACCGTATCGGCGGCAAGCGTTTCAACGCCCCTAATGATCTCTGCATCGACAAAGCGGGTCGCATCTATTTCACAGATCCCAAGTACGTCGGGACGGAAGCCCGCGAATTGGAACATCGCGCGGTCTATCGCATCGACATCGATGGCGGCGTGAGCGAGCTGACGCACGACGTCGAAAAGCCGAACGGCGTTGCTGTCAGTCCCGATCAAAAGACGCTTTATGTGGCCGACACGAACAACGGCGCCGACGGTCCGCTCGCGCCGGGCGCCGCGCCTCCGTTGAAAGGCGCCATGAAGGTGTACGCGTTTCCCCTTTCGGCCGCGGGCGAGATCGCCGGGCCGCGCCGCACGGTGATCGATTTTGGCGCCGACGACGGTTGCGACGGCATGACGGTCGACTCGGCGGGCAATCTTTATCTGGCAGCACGCAACGCTCGTCGCCCCGGCGTCCTGGTGCTCGATCCCAATGGAAAAGAATTGGCCTACATCGCCACTGGCAAACCACAGCCGCGCGAAAAAAAGGCGGTCGGCTTGCCGAGTAATTGCGAGTTCGGCGTCGGCGACGATCGCCATTCGCTCTACATCACGGTCGACACGTCGCTCTATCGGATTCGATTGAAGACGGGACGGTAGAGAACCCGGCGCCGAGTTTAATATCGACAAAAAAGCCACCGGGGCGCTTTATTGCGCCGCGGTGGCTATTTAATCGACCGTTAATCGTCGTCCAGCGACGTTCGTCTTTACGCGTTCAACTTCACCGAGGGATCGTCCGCCACATTCACCCACACGTGGACGTGCGGGCTGCCGCGGAAGTACCAAACGAAAGCCGGACCTTCCAAACGCCAGCAATCCCAGACTTTGTCGTTGCCGATGTCGCCGTCCTGGTAGAAGGCCAGCGAGCACTTGTCGAGTCCCCCTTGCGCTTTCAGGCAGGCGATGACTTCGTCGCGATCACTCTGGCGATATGGCTCGACCAGCTTCTGCAATACCTTCTGCACCTCTTCACGCTGATCGGAAGACATGTCGCTCACGGCCAGGCCGGGGCGCTCCTCGCCGGCAGGGCGGAAGCCTGACTTCTGTTCGCTCGGCAATTTCTTCACCAGCGCTTGCTCGCGCTGCTTGCCGTCGAGCATGGTGTAGACCTTGTTCGCCGCCAAGGCTTGTGGCCAAAAGACGTTTCCTTCGTGGTCTTTCTCTTCGTCGAAGCCGTTGGCCGCGTGGCCGTAGAAGATCGGCCCACCGAAGGCGACGTGGTCCGACGTGTTGCCATCGCAACGCAATGTCATGTGCCGGCCGGTCATCACGAACTCGAACTTGTCCGAGCCCGGCGTTCCGAAGATCGCTAGCGCCTGCTCGCGCCCGTAGCCGCCGGCGTCGTCGAGCAGTTGCTGATCGATCTTGGCGTGCCACTCGGGCTGGATGATCCCTTCGAAGATGGCGCGGATCACTTCCTGCTGATCGGCGGTGTAAAAATCGCCGTAGATGAAGTTCTCGTTGACGGTCCAATTGTTGGCGACGCGCGTTCGCAGCAGGCCGCGCTTCGGGTCCATGAAATCCCACTCGTAGCAGACCTTTTTGCGCTGATCGGGCGTGAGCGTGTCGTAGAGGACCTTGACGAGCGATTCAGGGGCGGCTTTCTTGTCGAATTCGATCTTCGCGGCCCGCGCGGCCGACGGCGTCCAGAGTGGAACCGTGTTCAGGCCCAGGGCGGCGACGCCCGTCACGGTAGCCGCCTTCAAAAATCGGCGACGATCAACCGACGCGCTCTCCGCGTCACAGTCTGGACAAGGACGAGAATCAAGTGACATGGCAAAGCCTCCGTATGCATAGCAATTGTGTGGGCATGACGAGCAAATAATCCGGGCCGACTTCTGTTCTCCAGTCGTCAGCCGGAGCGCCTATTAGAACTCAATCCTGAGGCGGGTGCAAATTCTGGTTATCCGAGGCGCTATCCGCGGAAGACTCTTACACCGTGGCGTTCTTCGTAGCTCCCCATGATGGCGTCATGACATGTCTGGCAGACCAGGCCGCGCTCCTGGCCGTCGTGCGGCGCCGCGATGGACATGGTCGATGACGCAAGCTGCCAGAGTGTGGCGAGCACGGATTGAATCGAGGTCGAGGTAGCCGTCGAGATAAACCCACTCGCGGCAATCGCTCGACCACGCCTGGCCGCGAAACGTCTCACTGAATTGCTGCGCCTGTAAGGCTTGCTCGATCGGCCGAAGATGTTCGCAGAGCATGCGGAGATCGACGCTTAACGCGCCGCCGGCAAGGGGCTTTGCGCACGAGCCACGGCTTGCGGCTTCTGCAACAGCTCCTGTCGCAATAGCGCAATCACTTCGGGCGACGTGCTGTAGTGCTTCCAGCCGTGGCTGCGCTGGATGGCGGGTTCGAAGTTGAGCTGCGCGATCTTGGATTGCTCGGCGCCCAACCGTGACGGATCGGCGACGCCGGTCACGCCGAGCGCCGGCGCCCCTTTGCGTCCCCAGAGAAAGGGATAGAACCGCAACACCGGATCGTCGGCGTTGACCGTGATCGCCAGCCGCTCGACCTGCGATAGCGCCCGCTCGTGCGGAGCGCCGGGCGAGAGCCAATCATTATCGACCGCGGGCGCCAGCAGAGCGGCGTGAATACTTCTCGGCGGCGTGGCGGCGTCGAGCGTTAATTGCCGTCCTTCGAGCGCGCCCCCTCCCAAGACGTGCAATCCACCGGTGGCGACGCGGGCGCCGGAGCAATAGCCCGCCAAACTGACCGGCGACTCATGTCCGATGCGACTTAAGAACGACGCCAGAAAATAGCCTTCGATATTGGTGCGGTTGGCGTTGGCTTGCGCGGTCTGTCGCACGCGACTACTGGGCGGCGCGGTGGGCCACGACCAAATGACGCACTGCATCTCGAACGCCGGGCCGACGCTCGCCCGCAACTGACGAAAAAGTAGCAAACCATCCTGCGAGGCCTCGTCGGCGCTCGTGTCATTGCCGTGGATGAAGATACCTCGCACCGTGGCGGGAGACCCGGCCCGCAACAGTTCGTCGAGTGAAGAGGAGGCCCAGCCCGTGGCGGCGACGTAACGCCAGACATCGGGAAAAAACTGCGCCGGCCCACCGGCAGCCGCGGCCTGCGCCAGTCGCCGCGTGCTCACCAGCCAAAGCGTCTGCGGCGCCCGCTCTGGCGCACTTACAGCGGGCAACCTCAGTGCAGGGAGGCTCGCGGCAATGTCGCTTGGAGTCGACGCGGCGCCAGGCGCGTCGGAAAGCCAAGTCGTCGCTGGTGGAAGAGACTCCCGGATATAGACCGACTGGCGCGCGGTTTTGGAATCGGCGATGACGCCCGACGGGCGCTTGGCGTAAACGCTCGGCTGCGCGAGGGCTCGATTCGCCGGCGGGCGCGAGTTTGGTTTTTGCCCCAAAGGAGCAGGCGCGCTAGCAGTCTGCGATCGCGCAGATCGCGCGTGCGCAAACAGGGAAATGAAGCAGAAAACGATTGCCACCACCGCCAGGCGCCGCGCGTTATTGGGCCAGTGGCGTTTCATCGCATCGTTGCAAGGGTTCGCGATTCTTGAGGCCTCGACGACACCGAAGGAGCAGTTCGCGGGCTGGGCCGATAGCATCGCGAACACCTGTCGGCGGATTGCAACGCTGCTAACTCTTTCGGCTGTTTCGACGCCCTGACCGAACTACGTTCTGCGTAGAATCGAGGCTCCGCAACCGTGCAACCCGTGTGTAGTGCGTCGCAGGGGGCGAATCATAGCACGAGAGAGGGAAACAACCGACCCCGAAAGCGCCATGCCTTCGATCTCGCCGGTAAGATGCCCAGTCCGCTCGGCGCGCCCAACTTGCCGCGAGACACCAGAAGACGCCGGGGCGCGATCAATCGGTCGGCAATGCTAGCGAGGACAGCAACTCTGTGTGGCGAACGCCGCGCGGCTATCTCTTTGCTTTCTTATTCGCGGGTGTCGCGATCAGGTCGGGGTGCTTGTCGCGAACTTTGCGGGCGTGCGGCAAGGAGTTCATCCGAACGTACGTGTCGTCAGGATGGTTGGCCGCGTAGTCCTGATGATAGGCTTCCGCCTCGTAGAATCCTCGCAGCGGCTCAAGCGTCGTTACAATCTTGCGCCGGTAGGCTTTGGCGGCGGTCAACTTCTTGATCTTGGCCTCTGCCGCTGCGTGCTGCTCATCGTCGGCGTAAAAAATCGCCGAGCGATATTGCGTGCCGACGTCAGGGCCCTGGGCGTTGAGTTGCGTGGGATCATGCGAATCGAAAAACACGTCGAGCAGCTTTTCGTAACTGATCACATTGGGATCGTACGTCACGCGAATGGATTCCGCGTGGCCGGTGATGCCGGAGCTCACTTGCTGGTAATCGGCGGTCGCGGCGTCGCCGCCGGCATAGCCACTGACAACTTCGCTCACCCCTTTGAGCTGGGCGAACGAGGCCTCGGAACACCAGAAGCAGCCACTCGCAAACACGGCCGTGGCGGGACCCTTTTTTTCAGTGGCTTTGCCAGGCGCCTTCTCGTCGCTTGTTTTGTCTGCGCTCGACTTGATGGCAGTCGCCTTGGCCGAGCTCGATTTCTCGGAGTTCTTCGCGTCCTCTTCCTTGTCGGCGGCCGGATCGGCCAGCGAGGCGAGCTTGCTGCTATCGGTGAACGACAACGATTCCGAGTTCAGGCAAAATCGCAAGCCGGTTGGACGAGGGCCATCGTCGAAGACATGGCCCAGGTGACCGTCGCAGCGAGCGCAGGTGACCTCGATCCTGATCTCCCCGGTTTTCAAATCTTTGGCCTCGGCCAGGTTTTCGGCGGCGACTGGTTGAAAGAAACTGGGCCAGCCTGTCCCCGATTCGAACTTTGCATTCGAGGAAAACAACGGCAAGCCACAGCAAACGCACGTGTAGACCCCTTCTTTCTTATTATCGAGAAGCGTGCCGCAGAAGGCGTCTTCCGTCCCCTTGCGCCGGGCGATGACGTACTGCTCTTTTGTCAGGCGCTTGCGCCATTCGGCGTCGGACAGCTTGACGCGGGGCGAATCGACCGGCCCGACGAGTTTGCCCTCACGATTGAAGACATACACGGCCACGTGCGCTTTGTCTTTGGCGACCGCGCGACCCGAAGGAGAACCCGGGCGAGCCGAAGCGCCGTTTGACGCCTTTTTGTTTTCGGCGGCAATCGCCACCGCCATGGCAAGAAAGCTCACGGCCACCAACGCGCTAACTACATGAACAGTGCGCATAAGACGATGTTCCTTCCGACAAAATCAGCCCCAGGAAGTCGGACACCTGTCACGGCATAGACTAGTATAATAGTTGCAACCATCCCAAGGGAGACAAGTCGTCGTCGTTTTTGTTTTCCGCTTCTCCGAGCTAGCCCACGGCAGGTCAAAAAATCGGGCTATGCCCTGCTAAAGGCCCTGGAGTCGTTGGATACCTGCCGAATGGCAGACACCGCACGTAGATTGGCCTTCAAATGAAATCAATAAATGGCAGCCATTAAGATTAAGAAACCGTCAACTTCAAGGCGGCGATGGAGTGCTTGCGCCGCGATCTACTCGTTGTCGTTAATACTCGCGTCTGGGTTTGTCGGTTTCACCCAGGGCGCGGAAAACGCTGGCGCGACATTAGCGTTTCCAGGCGCCGAAGGCTTTGGCCGCTTCGCCAAAGGAGGGCGCGGCGGAGACGTCTATCATGTCATCAACCTCGACGACGACGGACCGGGCTCCCTTCGCGAAGGTGCTCTTTCGGCGCGCGGACCGCGAACGATCGTCTTCGACGTCTCGGGGACGATCGAGTTGAAAAAGCCCCTCAAGATCTCCACGTCGTATCTGACGATCGCTGGACAAACCGCGCCGGGAGACGGCGTCTGCCTGAAGGACCAAACGTTCGCGATCAAGAAGGCCTCGCACCTCATTGTCCGCTATCTGCGCTTTCGCTTGGGAGACGAGAACAAGCCTCGCGGCTCGGGCGATGATTGCCTGAACACCGACGACGTCGATCATGTGATCTTCGACCATGTCTCTGCTTCATGGGGGATCGACGGCAACCACGACCTGCGCCGCGGCGGCGCCTTTACGCTGCAATGGTCGATCTACGCTGAGGCGCTCAACGACAGCCTGCACGAAAAGGGCTCGCACGCCATGCTGGCTTCGTTCCGAGATCTGACGAACAGCATCTCGCTGCACCACAACCTCTTCGCCAGCAGTCGCGAGCGCCATCCCACGCTCGGCGGCAGCCCACGGACAAAGCCGGAGGCGATCGTCGATTTCCGCAACAACGTCGTTTACAACGTCAATGGCGCCACAAATCTTGGGAACTGCCGCGTGAACGTGATCAACAACGAATATCGACCCGGCCTGGACACGCCGGCGAGGCGCAAACCGCTGGCGGCCAAGACTGAAAACGCCGGCGCGCTCGCTATCTTTCTGTCAGGCAATGTTTTTGATGGTCAGCCGGAGTTCACCAAAGACAATTACCTGGCCGTCGACTTCGAACGTTGGGCCAAAGGGGATTATCTCGTCACTTCGCTCGAAAAAACCCGCGCGGCGGCGGCTTTCGACGTCGGCGCCGCCCAGCCGCATACCGACACCGCGGCCGAGGCCTATGAAAAGGTTCTGAGCCGGGCCGGGGCCTCGCTCCATCGCGACGCGGCCGATGCCCGGCTGGTTTCCGGCGTCCGCAGCCAGCAACACCGGATGATCGATTCGCAGAAAGAAGTCGGCGGTTGGCCGAAACTGGCCAGTCGTCCGGCCCCCAAGGACACCGACCAGGACGGCATGCCGGACGAGTGGGAGCTCGCCCACAAGCTCGATCCCAACGACGCGGCCGACCGCAACGGCGACACCGACCAAGACGGCTACACGAACCTGGAAGAGTATCTGAATAGCCTGTGCGAGCAGCGCTAACCGCGGGACGCGAGCGCCGCTTTCAACTCGTCCAGCTTGCGGTTCATAGCGTCCATGCGGCGGCTCAGTTCCAGGTAGCGTTTTTCGTCGGGGTCGGGCTTTTTGCCGACGAACGAAATCACGCCGCCCGTTTCGAGCGTCGCCGTCTCGACTTCATCGAGCGAAGCGAATCCTTGCTTGTGGGCGGCGATCTCCAATTCGCTGAGAGTCAGCAGCTCTTTCTTCAAGCGATCCTCGAACAGGCGTCCATTCTCGATCAGCTTGTCGGCGTCCCCTTCGATGATATGGCTGAACTTCTCGTGGTTGTAGAGAAATCGGACGACGAAGTAATTCACCCCCAAGAGCGTCGTCGCGCCGATCACGCCGCCGCTGACCGAGTTGTCTTCGCCGATGATCGCGTTTTGCACGGTGTTGGAG
>DASXPZ010000175.1:0-4135 GCA_036493275.1 Pirellulales bacterium | reverse complement strand
TGGTGCAAAAACTCGACGCGGCCGGAGCCCCGGTCACCACCGTCTTCGAAGAGACGCGCGTCTGGCAAAAGCAACCGGCAGGCTGGCGCCATGTTCATTTTCACCGCTCGTGCAATGGGTGAGACCGGAGGACGATCCTTACAAAGGGACTGCGATCGATGTGGGAACTTGAATGTCCGCAGTGCGGCAAGACCCTGAAGGCGCCGGAGCATCTGGTCGGTCGGCGGGTAAAATGTCCACAGTGCGCGCATCCTTTTCTGATCGAAGAACCGGCGGAGGAGGAGCCAGAGCCCGAGTTGGAAGTCCTTCCGCTGGCGCCCCCAACTCCCTTGCGGAAAGTGCAAAAGGCGATCGACGATTGGCGCGCGGGCGGTACCGTTGCTTCGTTGCCAGGGGGATTTTCGCTCTCGCGGGAAAAGCTTGAAACATTCTATCCCAACTTCTTTTCGCCGGTCGGTTTTTTGATTCGCCTTATTAAAACCTTCCTTTTGCCCCGATTGTTCCTGACCGCCGGAGGCATCGAATCCCATCTGCGATTGGGAGATTGTTCCGCGGCAGTTGTTATTACCACGGCTCCATTGCTGGTCGCCTCATACACCGGTGAGCGAGACTGCGTCGTGCTGCTGAAGTTCCCCGAAGAGTTCGTGGGGGACTACAGTCTGAAGCCGGGCACGCGGCTCGTCAGCGTCAATACATACATGCAAGGACCCAACAAGACGCCGTTAGACATGATTGAAGGGCCGCAATCAGCCGGGCGATGGCACAATGTGGTACCGTTGATCGCCGATTTTCTGTCGGATGACACGCAAGCCATCGCCCAGCGAAAACGTCAGATTCCAGAAGCGGAATGGCGACGTGCTGCAACGCTGGGAGTAGAATTCACGAACAAATTCCCTGGAAAATCGCGGAATGGGAGCCCTCAAGATAGTTGGAAGCCTTGCATCACGGCATGGTTTTGAGCGCGCCTGCGAACCTGGAATCACTTCTGCCCGCCTGACTTGTCGCGTTCTTTCTGAGCACGTGAGAATTCTGAAACGATCGGGACTGGCGCCGCATGACGCAAGCTCCTGTTAGTCACAACGCGATAGCGATCGGAATCGTGGGTGACTTTAGCGCCGATTTCGCGCCGCATGTCGCGACGAGCGCTGCCCTCGAACACGCCGCGGCTGCGCTCGGAATCTCGATCGACTCGCGGTGGATTGCCACCGATTCGATCTGCGATCTGCCCGAATCGGAACTGGCGCGATTCGACGGCTGGATGATCGCGCCCGGCAGCCCCTACGAAAGCATGGAGGGGGCGCTGCGCGTCATTCGTTTTGCCCGCGAGCGGAAAATTCCGCTGTTTGGCGCCTGCGGCGGCCTGCAACACATGATCATCGAGTTTGCCCGCCATGTGATGGGCTACGCCGACGCGACGCACGCTGAGTACGACCCGAACGGTTCGACACTCTTCATAACGCCTCTCTCCTGCTCGTTGGCCGGCAAAAAAATGCAAGTGAGCATTTCGCCGCGGAGCCGCGCTGCCGCCGCATATTGGCGACTGCAATCGACGGAGCGCTACTATTGCAATTTCGGACTGAACCCGGCGTGGCAAGAACAATTACACGCCGCTGGGCTTCGCGTCATGGGAACAGACGCCGACGGCGAGGCAAGGATTCTTGAAATCCCGGAGCATCGGTTCTTCTTGGGAACGCTCTTCGTGCCGCAAATGCTCAGCAAACCAGGCGCGCCCCATCCGCTGATCGTGGCGTTTTTGCAAGCGGCGGCTCGGTAGAAAATAGCGCAGGGGCCGGCTATTCCAGAATTCTGAGCTGACGGATGGGCTTCTTAGCCCGAGTAGAGACGAACGACGCAAGTTCCCCTTTTTCCTTTTCGCTGAGATTGCCAGGCTCGAAATTTGTCGTCCAGACAGAGCCGTCGTCGAACTCGATCTCGTATTCGCGGCGATTGACGAGTCGCCGATTCGGCGCGCGCAGTTGCGGCGCTGTGCGAATGTCGGCGACTTCCGAATAGCGTTTGGTCGTCGTGCCTAGTCCGCACCAGGAATGAAACGTCACTTCCTCTTGCCGAAAGACGACGTGCCAACTGAAACTTGTCAGGATCAGTACAGTTGCGAGCAACCCGACTAATCCAGAAATGGCCGTGCCAAACCGATTAGTGTCGTACCCTGCGGTCAGATTGGTATAGCGAATGAACTGTGCGTATCTCTCTTGCAGGAGCCAGTAGTAACCGAAGGACAGTAGTAATCCCGAGCTGACGATTCCGACCGGTAGCGACGCCAGCGCCAGGATCATTTTGGTATCGCAGAGATGATAGACCGATGGTCCATAGCGCCCCGCGTTCCACAATGCAACTCCCTGTAACAAGCACCAGACGCCGAACGCGCACACGGCCCATCCCAACAAGAAGGCTGCCAGTCCCCATAGTTCCCAACGTCGAAATTCCTTTCGCAATTCCTCCAAGGAAGTTCCCGATTCGGCGTAGCCCTCCGGGAGGGGAAAGAGCCATTGACCGAGCCTTTTAGCCAGTAATGCACCCATATCAACGGCACCCTCCTTTGGCCCGTGCGCTACCTCTTCGGTTCTTCAGGCGTTGCGTCTGGTGGCCTAGTAGTTTCGGCAGGCGTCTGAGACGGCTTGGCTTCGGTTGCCAGTCGGGCTTTCAATTCGTCGATCTCTTTTTTCATTCGGTCAATCGTGACTTCTCGGTTTGAGGCCTTGGCCAGCTTGTCTTTTAAGTTGCCGTTTTCCATCCCCAGATCGCGGACCTGCTTTTCCCACCGCGCTTTCTCGACCTCCTCGGCCTTGCCCACCGCTTGCTTGACTTCGAGCTCGATGCGGTTGCCGTCGTTCTCGCCGCGAGTAAACCAACCCAGGGCCACACCCAACAAAAACACAACCGCGAGCAGATATCGATTTGCTTTCATGGCGAAATCATGGACTTTCCGGCGCGCCGGCCAGAGGAAGGTGAGGGCTTTTCTCTTCGTTTTGGCCCAACTCGCGGGCCTGCTGTTAGTATTACGTTCCTCGCGCAAACGGTCTACACTTGAGCCACGTCGCTCGACCCAGCGTCTTTCATCAGGCGTCGGCGCGAAGCGTGGCAGGCACATCGAAAGCGGGCTTTTCAGGGAGGATTGCATCGATGTTCGAATATCGAGGAAAGACGGCGCTCGTGACCGGGGCGTCGAGCGGCATCGGCCGGGCGTTTGCTCAAGAACTTGCCGCGCGCGGCATGAACCTGATTCTGGTCGCGCGCAACGAACAGGCCCTTCGTCAGCTTGCGACGGAGCTTTCCGCGCAGCACAAAGTTCGCGCCGAAGTGATCGTGGCCGATCTCAGTCAGGCAGGCGTGGCCGCCAAGATTTCACAAGAAGTCGTCGGGCGAGGGCTACCAGTCGAATTACTGGTCAACAACGCTGGGTTCATGACACACGGAAATCTTGAAACGATTTCGGCCGAGCGCGATCTGGACGAGGTAATGGTCAACTGCGCCGCGGTGGTCGGTCTGACGCACGCGTTTCTGCCGGCGATGCTCGCGCGCAATGAGGGCGGAATCATCAACGTGGCGTCGATCGCCGGTTTTCAGCCGATTCCGCACATGGCCGTTTACGCGGCGAGCAAGGCATTTGTGATTTCGTTCTCGGTCGCGCTGTGGGAAGAATGCCGCAGTCGCAACGTACGCGTCGTCACGCTCTGCCCCGGCACGACCGACACGCCGCTGTTCGAAGTGAATGATGCGCCAGAGGCGGCGCTCGGCAAAAAACGTTCGCCGCAGCAAGTCGTCGCCACCGGCTTGCGCGGGCTAGAAAAGGGACGCAGCCTGGTCGTCGACGGCGTCATGAATTCGCTGTTGAGCAATGGCCCGCGTTTGATTCCCAAATGGCTTGCGGCCAAATTCGCCGGCCAGGCGGTCAAGCCGCGTGGGGAGAAGAAGGCCTCGCACAGCCGGTGACAAGATGGAGACTCGCACACTAACCCGCAGCGCCAGCTAGGGTTCTTTGCATTGCCACGAAGACACGGTTTCCTTTCGACGAGGCCACAGTCCGAAGAGCCCTCGCTGGCGCGTCGGGTTAGTGGGGCGCGGCGCCGGTGATCTCGGCGATCAGTCGTGGCACATAGGGATCGAAGCGGGCGTC
>DASXPZ010000174.1:0-7976 GCA_036493275.1 Pirellulales bacterium | reverse complement strand
GCCGATAACGACGGCTGGCCGGAGTACACGCCACCGGGCATTACCGGCACGACGAATGTGGCGCCCATCGTTTATTTTGACGCCGCGAGCTATCAATACTCAAATTCATCGAGCACGTATGCGGCGTGTTATCCCGGCAGTTTGTTGCCGATCGCTGGCGGCTCACCAACGGGTTCCGTCGGGAACTGGGGCATCGCCGTGCCGTACGCCGACACTGCGACCCCGACGGCCTGGAATCCGAAGAGCTTTCAGATCGTCTGTTCTGGACTCGATTCTGAATACGGCGGCGGTCCCAGCGACACCGGAGGGAGCCGCCCCGGCTTGCCGCTCGTGCCCAAGACCGGTTCGAGCGCTGCGCCGCAAATCTTGCAAGGGGATTGGGATAACCAGGTGAACTTCATCAACGTGTTGCTGGAGGACCAGACAGGACAATAAGCGGTTCCGCCGGGTCGCTCACGCTCGCGCGTTATGTGAGCCGATCGGCGCTAGCCGCGGGTTCTTCGTGTTTCGACGTAACTATCACAATCACCGGCCGCTAGCGCCTCGCCGCTCACGCTAGCGCGTTATGTGAGCCGAATGGCGCTAGCCGCGGGTTCTTTGTGTTTCGACGTAACTATCACAATCACCGGCGGCTAGCGCCTCGCCGCTCACGCTCGCGCGTTATGTGAGCCGAACGGCGCTAGCCGCGGGTGTAGCGCAACGCACGCCGCTTGAATAACGAAAAGCCAGTCGGGCCGCCCACCGGCCCAAGCCACATCCAAAGAAACGCCGCCCTCCGGCAAGTCACGCGGCGCCGACAACGAGAAGAGAGCAGGTCCAACGTGAGTCGCCTCGCGCCAAAAACCCGCGCTCCGCGCACCGCTTCTCCCCCTCTCCCCTTGCACCCAGAGGGTACCCGGGGCCGGGGTGAGGGAAGCGCCGCTGAGCGAGTGTCATCCTTCTTGTTGTCGAAAACCGAAAACGACTCCGCCCTCATCCGTCTCGCTGCGCGAGCCACCTTCCCCCGGCGGGGGAAGGACGCGCGGGGGGCGTTTACTTTGATCGAGCTGATGGTCACGGTCGTCATCATCGCCATCTTGGCCGGCATGCTGCTCGGCGCCCTCTCGCAAGCCCAAAAGGCGGCCGACAAAGCTGCCACGCAAGCCCTGATCGCCAAGTTGCACGGCCAACTGATGCTGCGCTACGAGTCCTACCGCACGCGCCGCTTGCCGATCAACACAACCGGCTTTCCGCCCCGCATGGCGGCCGTCATGCGTCTCAACGCCATTCGCGAATTGATGCGGCTGGAAATGCCGGATCGCTATTCGGATCTGATGACCACGGGCAGCGGCGCCCAAAACGTCTATTCGCTTCCTCATTCACCGCTGCTCGCAATACCCAATCCGCCGGCGGTGACGCTCTCGTATCAGCAGCGCGTGAACCACAATTCAACGGGCGCCGCGCCCACAGCCGAATTCGAAGACGCCGAGTGCCTCTACATGATTCTCACCTCGGGCCTGGCCGACGACGCGCTCGGCAACCAGTACACCGATCCGCGCAGCGTGGGCGACGCCGATGGTGACGGCATGCCGGAATTCCAGGATTCATGGGGCCGGCCCATCCGCTACATCCGCTGCGCGCCAAGCTTCGTTTCCGACATTCAAATTGCGAACCCAGCTACCCGGCATGATCCGTTCGATCCTCTGTCGTTAGACCCCTCGGCGTTCGCCACGTATCCATTGATCTATTCACCCGGGCTAGATCACCAGGACGGCATCCAACATCCACCGGGGGGAGTGGGCGGGTTTGCCAGTCCGAGCACGCCTTACACGGCGCTCCCCGCACCGAATGTGCTGATTTACTCCCCCTTTACCACTGCAGAAGCTGCGGATGGAAGCGCCTTCGACACCGACGGCGACGGCCAGACGGGCGAGGACGCAGACAACATCCACAATCACTTGATCGGTCTCCCGTAATCACGAGCTAGCGAACGCAGCCACCAAAACCGACGCGGCAGCGTCGCACAAAAGAGATAGCCACAGAGGTCACAGAGGACACCGAGAGAAGAAGAGAAAAAGAGATGACGAATGTATTTCCTCCTCTGTGTGCTCTGTGTCCTCGGTGGCAAATGTTTTTGAAAAGTGTATTTAAAACGCACTCCTGGTAGATAACTGGCTACGCCATGAATCACGCATTACCAAAAAAACATCGCCGCGGAATTTCGACCGCTCGTGTTGGCGGCGCCACGCTCATGGAGTTGTTGGCGGTGATCATCATCATGACGATGTTGGCGGCGGCGGCGATGCCGGTGATTGCTCCGGCGATGCAGAACCGCCAGGTCCGCGAGGCATCGCGGATCGTCAACGGCTTCTTAAGCGGCGCCCGCAACCGCGCCATGCAGACCGGTCGCCCGGTGGGTGTGGTGTTCGAGCGCATGCAGGGCCTGCCCGAAGCCTGCGTCACAATGTCGTACGCCGAAGTCCCGCCGCCGTACGCGGGAGACTCGATCGGTTCGACGGCGCTGCTGAGTGGTAACGGGATCACGGCGCTGACGCCCTTGAATGACCCAATGACTGGTAATCTTATCGGCTCGCAAGACATTGGCTGGATCGGCACGGTTCGCCAATACGATTTGATCAAGTTCAATTACATCGGTGACATGTTTCCAATCAGAGGTGCAGTAAGCACTGCGAGCGGTAGTCCTGTGACGATTCAGCCTGATCCAGCAGGCTATTTCACGGCGACCGGGATGCCAGGCCCAAACTGCTATTGGATGCTTGGTAAGGGAAAGTTGTCCGGCGCGAATCCGCCGTCGGGCGGCAATCTGAAGTACCAGATTTTCCGCGCGCCGATTCGCATGGCCGCCGGCAGCGTGCAGTTGCCGGGGACGGCGGTCATCGATCTGACCTGCTCGGGCTTCGATAATCCGACGACCCCAATTCCGATGGACTATAACAACAACCCGGTGGGAAACCCCATCGGTATTCCCTGGATCTCGTCGCAGTCGTTTCAGCCGCTTCCCCAGAGTATCCCCGGCGTTGGGAACGTTTTCCAATACGGACTGAGTGACACTTCGAGCGTCACGCTCACGTTCGGCCCCAGCGGCGCGGTCGATTGGGTCTGGTGCTGGCCAATTCCGTTCATTCCGTACGTTGTACCGAGTCCTTCGAACACTCACCATAACCCGGTTCCCCTCGCCTTCCGTCCCTCGCAGCCGATTCATCTGATGATCGGGCGGCGCGAGTTATTGCCGCTTCCGACCGCGCTGCCGGCGATCACCGATCCCACGGTCAGCGGCTTTCAACCCTTCCTCAACTGGCAGGATGTGGGGAACTATTGGGTCACGATCAGCCCACAATCGGGCCTGGTAACGACCAACGAAGTCGTGCAATCGACGTTTAACGTCGTGCCCGGCACGCCGCCGCAGTACGGCGTATATGGCGACCTCTGGGGATCGCGCCAGCTCGCCCGTCAGGCCCATGCGATGGGAGGGCGATGATGAACCAGGCGATTCCTAAGCAGTTGATGATCGCAATTAGCCCTGCCCTCATCCGGCGGACTTCGTCCGCCACCTTCCCCCGGCGGGGGAAGGACGCGCGCATTCCCCCTCTCCCTCCGGGAGAGGGTTGTGGTGAGGGAAGCGCCGCCGAGCGCGCGTCCTTCAGTGCATGTTTGAAAACCGTAAGCCGCGCCGCCCTCATCCTTCTCGCTATCCCCGGGCGAAGAACCCGCAGGCTAGCGCCATGCGGCTCACGTCGGAACGACGGCGCGCGTCTCGGCATCAGCTTGCTCGAAGTGCTCGCGGCGATGATCGTACTGACGATCGGCATTTTGGGCATGGCGCGGCTGATCCCCGTCGGCGTGCATGAGCTGGCCGAAGCCAACAAGATGGACCAGGCCGCCACGCTCGGCCGGGCCAGCTTCCGAGATCTCGAAGTCCGCGGCTATTTGCAACCCAGCCTGTGGTACGAACCGGGGATGGGAAGCATGGTGCTCTCTCCCGCCACCGGCTTCCCGCTGCTCGGATACAACTGGGCGCCGGCCGGAAGCGGAACGCCCGTGGCCAGCGCCGTGTCTGGGCCTCCGTATCCTGTCCTGCCGCCAGTCCTAGTCATCGATCCGCTGATGTGGTCATTCTCCGCCGGCAATCCCACAGCTCTGTCAGCCTTGCAGACGTTTCCCTACAACCAGCTTCAAATTGCCTCTTCCGTGACGACGCTGAACAACGCCCCCAGAATTCCTCGACTGACTGTCGTGAAGCAGGTCATCCCAATTCCGATGTCCATGCCCTACGTCCTGGCGGATCGAATCTTTCGTTCGAGCGACGAGCGTTCATACACCGATCCGTTGGCGGGCGCGGCGACCGACTCGAAGCGGCCGGCGATGAAGTTCAACTACGACAGCGGCTCGAACCGGCTCGAGTCGGCCACGCTGGGGAACGACTCGTGGTTTGTCATGCTCGCGCCGTCGACTGCTGAAGCCGCCGCTCCGGCCTCGATCAACTCGACGACGACTTCGTCCGCCGCCACCCGCCAATTTCTGGTCTCCGTGGTGGTCTGCAACAAGCGCGATCTCACGTTGCCGACCACGCCGCTCGCGCCGACGCCCCCGCCGGGCGAGCGCATGGTCACGGCCAGCATGCAACTGGGAAGCGTCGGCGGGGGCGACGTGCTGTTGACCGCTCCCTCGGCAGGCACGCCCGATTGGATCAACGTCCGGCCGGGCCAGTGGATCATGCTGAGCTGCTACGTCAGCCCGACATTTGCGCCGTCAGGCTTTGCGCCGTCAGGCCGAGTCATCGCGGACTGGTATCGCATCGTCAGCGTCGGCGACGTGGTTACCGGTTCGAGCCCAGCCAGTCGCTGGGTCACGTTGCAAGGGATCGATTGGCCATTGACTCAGATTTTCAATAACGGCAGTGGGCCGACAACTTTGCAAACTCTGATGACCGCGGCCGGCTCGCCGCCGCAGGTCTTCGCCACCATCGTCGACGGCGTGACGGGCGTGTATCAGAAAACAATCACGCTAGACGGCAGCTCCTCGTGGCAGCCGTGAGGAAGAAGGCTGGAGGCGAGAAACCAGAGGCTTGAGGACAAAAGAGCGTGGGCCAGGCGTGGGGCGTGTTTTGCCAGTGTGAGAGGGACAACAGCGGCCGAATGGCGTGCGGCTGACGAGGCCTGGCATTGAGATCTTCTTCCTCAAGCCTAAAGCCTCAAGCCTACAGCCTTCTTCCGCACAGGGGAGTTTGGACGCGACCAGCTTGCCGCCGGGACTTGCGAATCGTCGCAGCCCGGCCGAAAAGCGCGGTCGCAAAACAGAGAGACGACGAACATGGCCCGCAACGATCGCAATTCGAATTCCCCCGCTCCGCTCCCGGCTGCGCACGCCCGTGGGCATAAGCCCCGCTCGGTCGCCGTGCGCAAGTCGCTGCGTCAACTTGCCCGGCGGCGTCGCACGGCCCGGCGGCGCGGCGTGATTCTGCTGATCACGCTGGTGCTGCTGACGCTGTTCACCATGATGCTGATCACGTTTGTGGTCGCCACGGTCACCAGCCGGCAGAGCATCACCTCGGGGAGCCGCGTCGAACAAACGGGCGACTCACCCGACGCGATCATGCACGACGCCTTTCTGCAAGTGATTCGCGGCCCGAGAAATCCGAATTCGCCGATCGGGGCCCACAGCCTGCTGGAAGACATGCTCGGCTCGGACTCGCTGATTCTCGACACGCCGGCGGTTGCGCAGGTGCTGGGTGGGGGCTCGACGAATGTCACGCCGATCGTGCAACTTTCGTGGGCGTATACCCCGCCCGCAAACAAGTTGCCTCCGCCGACCGGTCATTACGCCGGCCGCTCGATCATGTTGCTCAACGGCGCGAACACGGGTGCGATGGGGCGCGTGATCGGATCGGATTACGACGGCACGAACATGTACTTGACAGTCTACGGCTTCAATGCGACGAACCAATTCGTTGCGTCGCAAAGATTCTTGATCAACGGCAAGCCCTTCTCGGGCACAGGCTTTGGCTTCAAGCCGCTGTCTTTCGATCGCACGGCGACCAACGCCTTCGCGATGACGAACCCAACGTACACGCGGCTGCTGGACGCTTACTTCTACGCGAACGACCTCAACGGCTGGACCCTGAATATGCCGCAAGCGCTGCTGCCGAATCACCGGCAAGGCGTTTTTGCTCCTTTTGCTGGTGACCCTACGAACGACACCCCGCCGTACATGGCGATGACCAGCTACCCCGATCCGGCGGGCCCGGGCGGCGCGAACGAAGACTACGACACCGCCGATTTCCAGAACATGGCGCTGTCGATGACCACGCAGGACAGTAATTCGATGGAGACGATCCTGCCGTCGTTCCATCGGCCCGACCTGCTTCAGTATTGGGCTGCTCAGGTCGCGGCCATCCCTGCTCCCATGTCCGGGATTGCGCATCAGCTTCTGCCGCCCGTTCTGCTTTCGGACAGCACCAAGATGGACCCGTTCGCTGTATCGTTGCTGCGCAAGATCGTCATGCGGCCGCTGCCCTGGGATCATCCGAATTTTACCGGCAGCAACCCGGCGATGACCACCGGAAACGCTCCTACCGGTCTGATCGCCGGCCCGTGGGACGTCGACAATGACAACGATGGCGAGACCGACAGCGTGTGGCTCGACATTGGGCTGCCGGTGCAAACCAGTCCCGACGGCCGGCGGTACAAGCCGCTGGTGGCGTTTTTGATTCGCGACCTCGACGGGCGCTTGAACCTGAACGCCCATTCAAGCTGGCGGCACTCGCCGTCGGGCACCCCGACCATCTCGCGATTCTTACCGGTGCAGGCGCCGTTCGTGCAGCCCAATCCCGCCACGCCGATTCCTATCCGATTGCGCGTCGGTCAGGGTTACGGCCCGGCCGAGATCAGCCTGAGCCCGCTGTTTGCGCCGCACTTGCCAAGTAACGAATCGCTGACAATTCCCCCTTATTCGGTCACCTACCCAACTAACGAGATGAGCAACCTCCTCGGCGGCAATCTCGCTTTGGGAGTCGAAGGGCGCTACGGCGAGCTGCAATTGACTGGCACGATTCCGGGGGGCGGTTCGCCCTATCCTGGTATTTCGAACATGGAAGATCCGTACAGCTGGATCCAGCGGAGCCAACACCCGCAGTTCCGCAGCGTCAATCCTCAATTACCCTACTTCTATTTGCCGCTTCCCTTGGGGAGCTTCAGCACCACCGGGTTTTCTATCGACATGACGCAGTTTGGCGCTAAACAGACAGATTACACACAGCCGTGGCTTTATTCCTCGGGCTACGGGTCTCCGCCCGACCTGGACGCCGATGGCATGCTGGCGTTCGGTCTCCGCGGCGAGCCGCTCTACATCGATTACACGGCGCTGATCCCCGGCGTTAACTACGCGGGCACGACCGTCCAGCCGGCCGGATTCGGCGAGCCGAACGACGCCTTCGATTCTCAATACGAAGTCGATCTTTCGCTTACCGGTCGAGGAACAAGCTACAACGCCACCACCTGGAATGGCCTCATGTATAGCGGCGTGCAGGGCTTCTGGCCGAACTTGCTGACCGCTCCTTACACTGCGCCGAGCGACGCCCCTTTCACGCCGGCCGAGTTGGAGCGCGTGATGCGCGCCAATGACGTCGACGCGGCAACCCTGCCCGAGCGCCTGATGCGACTAGCGCCTATTACGATCAGTGGAGCAACCTTGAACAACCCTGGCGACAAGGCCGCTCGCTTACGGCAACTCCTGACGACCGAGCAATACGACATGGCGACGCCAGGCATGGCGCTAACGATGGGTTTCGGCGCCAACGAGATTGTCGATCAGATTTACCAGACGTCGAAGACCATGACTGCGAGTAACGCCATTCCGCCGGTGGCCGACAACAGCATCTCGACGTTGCTGCGAGCACGGTTGCTGATGGAGAACACAACGTATTACCCGACCGCCTATCCTTTGGCAGCGGCCACGACTCAGGGCATCAGCAAGGCGAC
>DASXPZ010000173.1:0-3610 GCA_036493275.1 Pirellulales bacterium | reverse complement strand
GCGCTAACTCTCGACTACCGACCTACCCTCAGGCCGCCGGCGCCGCTACGATTTTGGCATGACGGTATCGACCAATCCGAGCAGTCTGGCGAGCAAGATCGCGCGACTCGTGGAAGAACGCGGCTGGAATCAGGAAGATTTCGCTCGCATCACCAAACTGAATCGCCAGACGGTGCGGCAGATTCTGCTGGCCCAGGGCCGCAAACCGCACAATGCCACCGTGCAAGCCTGCGCCAAGGCCTTGGGATTGAGCGTCAGCGAATTGCGCACGCTGCCCCTCGATCAACTCTTACCGCGGATGCACGGCATCACAGTCCGTGACGGCGACGGCGTCCTGCAGCGCCTCCTCGAAAACGCGCAGAATGCGGACCTGCTCGCCTGGCTGGAGCGGAACGCCGACCGCGCGCGGCAGCTATCCCCGAGCGATGTGGACGAGCTCCTTGGATTGCAGGAACACGGCGCCGCTTTGACCGCGATCGGCGTCGAACGCTTCGTCGAACTCCTGGAACGCAAGCGGGAACTGCTCGACCGCATCCGGATTCTAGCCGGCACCGAATACCTCCAATTATTGGAGCAATTCGTCGAATTACTGTACGAAAAAGTCAATCCGCCCGGATCGGCCGACGGATTTGCAGCCGGCGGCCGAGTGCGATAGACTTAGAACTACCGTCCGTAAGGGGACTCGCCGCCATGGGATTCTTCGACCGCCTTAGTGCCGGCTGGACGGCCGGTAAGTCTTGCCTCGAAGTGCTGCGCAATGATCGCAAGTTGATTGTGTTTCCTCTCCTCAGCGGTCTCAGTGCAATCATTGTCCTTGCGAGCTTCGCGTTGCCGCTCGCCATCATCAGGCCCGCGTTTCTCAAAGTGATGCTGGACGACCACCGCGTCAACGTTCAACAAACGCCGATCTGGTTTTGGATCGTGCTCTTTCTCTTTTACTTCGCCAACTATTTCGTGATTTACTTTTTCAACGCGGCGCTCGTTCACTGTGCGCTGTTTCATTTCCGGAAAGAACCCGTCACCGCGAGCGATGGGTTAGCCGCCGCCTGGCGACGGCTCCCGGAACTTCTGGCTTGGGCATTTGTGTCGGCGACGGTGGGCTTAGTGCTCAAACTCATTGAAAACGCGAACGAGAAAGTAGGCGCGTTCGTGAGCGCGATTCTCGGCGGCGCATGGACGGTCGTCACGTATTTCGTCGTCCCCGTCCTTGTGGTCGAGCGCGTCGGACCGATGCAGGCCGTCAAGCGGTCATGGCAAATCCTCTGCAAGACTTGGGGCGAATCGATCGGCGCTCATGCCGGCGTCGGCTGGGCGCTCTTGCCGTTCTGGTTGCTCGGGGTGTTGTTGATCGTACTGGCGGTATTTGCCATGGCCGCATCGCCGGTCCTAGGCGTGCTGCTGATCGCGCTGGGAATCGTATATTTTCTCGGGCTGGGGCTGGTCGATGCCACGCTCAAGGGGATCATGATGGGCGCGCTGTATCTCTATTCGACGCATGGCGAGGTTCCCGAGGAATTCGAGCGCGAGTCGCTCAATCAGTCGTTTGTGCCGAAGAAAGCCTGAGGGGTCAGAGCAATGCGCAGGTGGTGGTGGCTCGGGTTGATATTGGCGGCGGGCGGGTGCTCGCAGGGCGAGCCCGTCGCCCAAAAATCACCCCCGCGGGCTGAATCCACCGATCCGCCGCTGCAACCGCTTCTTCCGTCGGTGATTTCCACCAAACCGGACAAGACCTTTGCTTCGCTAGAAGAAGGCATCGCCTATTGGGAGCAGCAACTCATTGAAGACAACCAACGGCTGCGCGAAAAGAAAACGAAAGAGGAGATCAAGAAGCGATTCGACAGTCTACCGGCCAACGAGAAAGCCAGTATCGAGCGAATTCGCGCGTGGCTGCCGAACAAACGGATCATGGAGATGGGGAATGTCGATGAAGACGTACCGACTCTGGCGAACAATGCCGATCAATTCGAACCGGCCTTGGCGATCAAGCGCATGCTCGAATACGCCGATGAATCAGGCGCCCCCCAGTTGCTCAAAAACTTGGGCGTGACCAATCCCAAGGCGATGGTGCGATTCCGGCTTGCCTTTGGGCAGATTACGCCGGACGAGCAGGCGCTCGTCTGGGGCGTAACGCAACGAGTCAAAGAGCGGGGGTTTAAGAATCTGAGTCACACTGACGAGATGCTTCTGAAGCGGCAGGGCTTGTTTCCCACCATTTTTCAGTAAACCGCCGCCGACTATCCAGGAAATGTCAGGCGCGCTTGAGTTCCAGACCCGAGTTGACTGGCGATCGTCGCGGCGCCGCCATGGAGCGCGGCGATGCTCTGCACCAAGGCCAGGCCAAGTCCGACGTGGCCGGCCGCGTTCGTGCGCGCCGGATCGGCTCGGTAGAAGCGATCGAACAGATGCGACAGGTGCTCCGCGGCGATCCCGCAGCCAGTGTCATTTACCTCAATCTCGACGCGATCGCCGCGCCGGGCAGCACTCAGCGTGACGCGCCCGCCCGGCGGCGTATGCGCGATCGCATTCGCGATCAGATTACCCAACGCGCGCTGGAGCAGCGTTCGATCGAGCCGAGCCGTAGCGCCGGGATTCGCCTCATGGATCAGCGTCACTCCCGCCTCGACCGCCATCGGTTCATAGAATTCAGCCGCCCCCGACAATTCGGCCGCGAGATCGAGTGGCTCGCGGGCAATCTGCATCTCAGGGTTGTCAGCGCGGGCCAGGAAGAGCAGCGAGTCGATCAATTTGGCGAGCCGGGCGCATTCTTCAAGGCCCGATTCTAGCACCTGCTTGTATTCCTCCGGCGATCGTCCCTGGGCCAACGCCACTTCCGACTCGCCGCGGAGCACCTGGAGCGGCGTTCGCAACTCGTGCGCGATATCCGCGGAAAACTGGGTGATGCGTGCGAATGACGCTTCGAGCCGCGCCAGCATGGCATTGAACGTCACCGCCAGTTCGGCCAGTTCGGTCGGGAGTCGCGCGGATTCGAGGCGCTCGCCGAGGTTGGCGGCCGTGATGCGCGCTGCCGTGGCATTGACGTCGGCGAGCGGCCGTAAGCCGCGCCGCGCCACGCGATACCCCATCATCGCCCCAGCGATCGGCGCCGCGGCGAGAACGCCGGCCACCACCATGCGGAACTCGTGGAGCAACTCGTTGTCTTCCGATCGGTCGAGGGCCATGTCGAGCTTTCGCGGTTCATTGGCCGCCGTCTGAGCGTCCGTGTGCGTGACGCGGTAAGAAACGCCGTCGCTCCCCGTGATATTGGTGGCGTTCGGCGGCGCCGCTTTCAATAATTCCGGCGGTAATCGATCACGCATGCCGGGCGATTCGATCAGCGGTTGGCCCGCGGCGTCGCTGACGCGCAGAGCCATCCGCGATCGGCGTGTGGCCATCCATTCCCAATCCAGTTCTTGCTTGAGCAAGCGGCCATCGGCGGAATCTTGCCGGATCAACGCGACCAGCATCGTCGCTTTGTCGGCGAGAATCTCGTCTTGCTCGCGGTTGAATTGGGCCCGCAGCGCCCAGTCGAGCGCCACGGTCGTTAGGAGTACCAGGACGAATGCGGTCGCGGCGAACCCGACGGTCAATCGCGTCGCCAGGGACCAGGGTT
>DASXPZ010000172.1:0-3626 GCA_036493275.1 Pirellulales bacterium | reverse complement strand
GCACCAGACACTGGCCTTCGTGACTAGCGCGCTGCGCTCCACGATCGGCTGGAAATTCCAGGGGAGCGATCTCACGCGCAAGCTAGAGAGCGCGCGGTTTGTCGCCCAATCGTTCGAGCGCCATTTGAAGCGTTTGATGAAGCTTGAGGAGCACGACGGATACATGGCCGTGGTGCTCGAGTCGCGTCCGGAACTCAAATCGCAGGTGATCGCGCTCAGGCGGGAGCATGTCCACTTTCGGCGCGAGCTAAAACGGTTGCTTTCCGAGTTGGGAATGATCGATCCGATCGATCATGACGGATTTGCCAAATGCTCGGGCGAGCTCCTCACTCTGTTGGATCAGCTCGACGAACACGGCAAACAAGAAACCTCGCTCCTGCAAGAAGCCCTGCTGAGTGATGAGGGCGGCGAGGGCTAACCGCCTATTCAGCTTGCACTTGCAGCAAAGGCCGGCATTTTTCCGACCGGCTGCGCAGTTTCCGCCATTTTCCGCAAATCGGGAATAAACCCGGCCCAGGAGGAATCTATCCTTTCAGAGAGACGCGCCGGGTCCCAGATTTCCTGCCGGGCGGCGCCGTCGAGACAAAACAAGGAGAAGGATCATGAAGCGCTTTTTTGCTCTGTGCGTTATCTGCGGCTTGGCTCTGCCCTTTGCGGGCTGCGACAAAAAGTCCGAAGTCAAGAAAGAGACCACGGTCACCACGCCTGGCGGTTCGACCACGCAGACCGACAAGTCAACGACCGAGACGAGCGGCGAAAACCCGCCCCCAGCCGCGAAGTAGTTTTCGCGAGCTGAGCTCGATACGAAAAAGCAAAACCCCGTCTCGACTTTCGAGACGGGGTTTTTGTTTCTTCGCTACCAAGATGCCGTGGCGTCCGAAGCCGCCTTACACCTTGTAACCGCCGCGATACGTCGGCACGACCACGTGCTCGACTTCCGGCGCATTGGTGGCCTTCAGGTTCTTGGCGTCCCACTCGATCTTCTTGCCTGGCGTGCCCGCTTCAGGCGCGGCCCACACGGCCAGGTTGCCCAGCAGAATGGTCTCCGTCAGCGGACCAGAATAATCGGGGAAGTTCGATTTGGGCGCCGGCCCGCCATGGATGGCATTCGTCAGTTCCTTCATATGTCCCGGCGATTGCTCGTACTCAACTTTCATGTCGCTGCCGCCGCTCAGCAGCTTGTAGCCGAATTCGCAGTAGTCGCCGCGCGCCAGCAGCGTGCCACCATCGCCCACTAGCAGCACGCCGGTTTTCGGAATCTCTTGGCCGTTGAATAGCGCTGAGTCCGGCTTCTTGCCGCCGTCGTACCAGGTCATTGCAATCGCCGGCCGATTGGCGTTGGCGGGGAAGTCGTACTTGATGATGGCCCACTTCGGATAACTGTCGCGGTTGTGACCGGCGGTTTCCGCCTGCACAGCGGTCGGGTCGCGCAATTCGAGCGCCATGTACGGCATGTTGACGGTGTGGCAGGCCATGTCACCCAATGCGCCAGAACCGAAATCCCACCAGCCGCGCCAGGAGTTCGGGTGATAGCCCGGGGCGTAGGGCCGCTCGGGCGCGGGGCCGAGCCACAGGTCCCAGTGCAAGTTCGCCGGCACGGGCGCTTCGGCCGGGCGCGGACAGCCGCAGGCCCAGTGCGGCCGGTTCGTCCAGACGTGTACTTCCTTCACCTTGCCCACCACACCCGCGCGGACCGCCGCGGCCGTTTTTCGCAGCGGCGGGAACGACGTGCCCTGATTGCCCATCTGCGTGGGAACCTTCATCTCGCGGGCGATCTCGCCAAGGCGTCGTGCTTCGTGAATCGTGCGCGTGAGCGGTTTTTGCGTGTAGCAGGCCTTGCCCAGGCGCAGGGCAGTGGCGGTTGCCACCGCGTGCATGTGATCGGGAATGCTGACGGTTACCGCGTCGACATTGGCGGCGACTTCGTCGAGCATCTTGCGAAAATCGTTGTATCGCGCCGCTGCGGGGAAACTTTTGTCACCCGCTTTGGCCAGCGTACCGTCGTCCACGTCACAGATCGCCACGATGTCGCCCAGCCGCTTGGCGTCGGTCGAATCGGCTGCTCCTTTTCCGCCCACGCCGATACAAGCGAATCGGATGCGCTCATTGGGCGATTTACTCTGCTCAGGCGCGGCAGCGGCTGTGCCGGTCCACACGCCCACGCCGGTCAGCGCGGTGGCTTTCAAAAATCTGCGACGATCGGTCAAGTACGACATAGTGGGCATGCTCCGCGATGGTATGAGGGTCTAGGGGGGAGTGCGCGAACCGGGGCTTAATTGAAAATAACCGCGCGCCAAATGAGAAGCAACTACCGCGGCGCTCAGACGTTACCGACCGCGGAAGTCCTCGTGCGTTGCCCCGCCTTTCCCCGAGGGGTACGATGGCCGAAGCGTCGCGGCAATGACCCATCTTCAAACGAGACATAGTATGACGACTCACCTCGAATCGCGTCGCGCGTTCACGCAGCAGGCGCTGGGATCGTTGCTCACTTTTTCACTGCTCGAAACCATCTTTCGCCACGACTTGCTGGCCGATGAGGTGCGCTCAAACGCCGCGCGGTGGGTAACCGACGTGAACGACCTGGGCCGCGAGCTGAAGGGCGAGAAGCTCGGGCAGCTCGCCTGGCAGAAGAAGATCGAGGAACTGATGGCTCGGGTCGATCTCGATGACTTGCTCAAATTGATCGATTTCGAGCGGCTCTCAGCCGGAGTGAAGTATTTCGAGCGTGGCGAGCGCAGCCTGCGGTTCGCGTTTCCAAAAGTGGAAGGCATCCCCAGCGAGCTGAGCTTCGGCAAGCAGATCTTTGCCTTGAAGAAAGGGCGATCGGTCGTGCCGCACGGCCACAACAACATGGCCACCGCCTTCTTGATTCTGAAAGGCGACTTGCGCGGGCGGCACTATGACCGCGTGCGCGATGAGCCCGAGCACATGATCATTCGGCCCACCGTGGACCGCAAGTTCGGGCCGGGCGAGTGCTCGACCGTGTCAGACTATAAGGACAACGTGCATTGGTTTCAGGCAATCACCGAGCCGGCATTCATCTTCAACTTGCACGTGATGGATCTCAATCCGGCGAGCAAACTGACGACTGGCCGCGTGTATATCGATCCGGAGGGCGAACAGTTGGCCGGTGGATTGGCCCGAGCTCGTCTGATTGACTTTAAAGAAGCCAATCAACTGTACGGGTGAACCGGCTCGAGCCGGGGCCGGTGGGAACGGTTTTCGCGGGGCGCTCGCGACCGAGGGGCAAAACTCCTGGACGGAGTCCGCAACGATGAACGCTTCGTTTTCCGCTACTCGACCGAGGCGACTTGGTTGGTCTGCTGTTCGGCTCCTTGCGGGGGTCCTGGTCGTTTGCGGCGCGCTCTGTGCTGCGCGTCCCTGCTTCGCTCAGTATCGAATCGAGGCCGAGGCGTATTCCGGCGCGCCCTTTGGCGTAGCGCGTGTGACGCTTTCCTCGGGGCCGGACTTTCGGCTGAATCGAGTTCCCCGGCCCGGCGGCGGGCGGATTGCCGAGCTCACCCGCCGCATCGCCGCCCAGACCGGCAAAGGTCCGGTAGTCAACTGGGAAAGCGCCGAAGTCACGCTCACCGAACGTGGTGATCGCGCCTTCTATCCCGTCTTCG
>DASXPZ010000171.1:0-1871 GCA_036493275.1 Pirellulales bacterium | reverse complement strand
ACCGTCGGAGCGTCGGCCGCCGTGGCATCGCGAATGTGCGGCTCGATGCCGGCGTCTTTCATGGCAGTCTCCCCGCCGTTTCCTTGACGATTCGCCCGTCGCGAATTTCCACCACTCGCTGCGCTCGCTGGGCGACCTCGGAACTGTGCGTGATGACGACCAGCGTTTCGCCCCGCTCGCGATGAAGCTGATCGAACAGGTCGAGAATATCTTCGCCGGAGTGCGAGTCGAGGTTGCCCGTCGGCTCGTCGGCGAGCAGCAGGGGCGGCTGGTTGGCGAGCGCCCGCGCAATCGCCACGCGCTGCCGCTCGCCCACCGACAGTTGGGCCGGCCGATGGTGCATGCGGCGTTCGAGTCCGACCGATTTCAAGAGCTCCTCGGCCCGCTCGATCCTCTCGTTCAGAGACAAAGCGCCTTCGAACATCGGAATCTGCACGTTCTCCACGGCGGTCAAGGTCGGCAGCAAGTAAAACGATTGAAACACGAAGCCGACCTTCTGCGAACGAAAAACGTCCAGGCTGCGCCAGTGGGACAGGGTTTTTCCTTCGAAGTACACTTGGCCGCTCGTCGGCGCGTCGAGGGCGCCCAACAAGTTCAAAAGCGTCGACTTGCCGCTGCCGCTGGGTCCGACGATCGCCAAATACTCGCCGCGATGGATGTCCAGCGAAACGTCGTCGAGCGCGTTGACGTCGCCGTCGGGATAGCGGCGCGAGACATGATCGGCCCGCAGCAGCACGGAAACGGCGCCGGAATTCGAATCGGTTTGCATGGCTGATTTACTGGGCCGCCTGGGAATCGACGCACGCGCGATCGACTCGGTACAGCACGATGACATCCTCTCCCATTTCTCGCAAGGCGGGCGGCAGGAAATCGGTTTTTTCGCCGCCTTGCCTTGCAGCGTTCGCCGCGGTCGCGCCGCTGAGCTTGGCGGCGACTTCCCAAGGGGACAGGTTATCGAGCAAGGCCACGATATTCAAATCGTTGGGAACCGAAGCGACTTTTTCCAAGCACGCCCGCTTTTCGAGCAAGGTCTTGAGCGCTTCGCGGTGACCCTCGCCGTGAGCGCCCCAATCATCGACGGCCAGATAGCACGGGCGCCCGACGGGCACTCGGGGCAAAAGTTCTGTAAAGGGCAGCCAGTCGAGCATCAGCCATCGGCGCGGATAATAACAATAAAGCGGCATCGGCGGCAGTCCTTGGCAAAGCACGAACGCGTCGGAGGGCGTGGACCGCTCGATCGCAATTCCGAAGCTCCGATACGATTCGTGCGTCGACCAGCGCCGCCACAGCGAGGCCGACGGAATCAAGCCAAAGGGATGGCTCGCCGAGAATACCGCCAAGCCCGCCAGCACGGCTGAACTCGCTGCGATGCGCGCCGCGCGCCCTAACGCGACCGAATCCGCGAACGACGCAGTTGGCGAATCCTGCCTTGGCCTGCTTGGACCGGGCGCGGCGCCTTCCACGAGCCCCCAGCCCGCATCGAGCAGCCACAGCGTGAGACAGATGGCCGCGGGCATGGCGGGCAACAGCAGCCGCGTGTACGGATGGTAGAGCGGCGTCATGACGACGAACGCGCCGAGCCACACGGCGAGCAGCACGTGCTCCCGACGCCCGAAGATGAGCGCCGGGACGATGGCCGCCGAGCCGAGCAAGATCATCGCCAAGTCAAAGCCGAGTGTCATGGCGGCAAACAGGCCCGCCAGCGCGAGCGTTGCATGAACGACGAGCGCGCGAGATCGTGGAGCATCGGCCTCGCGGCGCCTCGCCCAAGTGCGAATGCCGCGGGTCGCCAAAACGATGGCCGCCGCGATCGAGCTGAGCAGCCAGCCGTAGTGCCGAAATGCCGAAAGCGAGACCGCCAATTGCCACGC
>DASXPZ010000170.1:0-3507 GCA_036493275.1 Pirellulales bacterium | reverse complement strand
TCTTAAAACTTTGTAGACGGTCGATTCTCGTCCAAGGGTTCCTGGGGTGAGCGGAGCCGCTTGTATCGGTTCGCCGCCGTCGATCGCGCGTTTCTCGCGCGCTTGAGCATTGGGTGAACCGTTCGGGATTCGTGCGCTCGATCTCCGTGCAAGAGCGCGCCGTCGGAATGGAACAGAGTTTTTTCGATGGCCGGTTCGGTTCAACAATTCTGGCAGATGATTGTCCGCAGCGGCCTGCACGATGAGGCCGCCTGCCGGCAATTTGCCGACGCGTTTTTCAAAGCCAAGGATGCCGGCGATCTCGCGATCCCCTCGCTGCCGGAATGGCTCGTCGCCAACAAAGCGCTGACTCGCTATCAGGCGAAGATCTTGATCGCCGGCCAACCCGGGCCGTTTGTCTTCGACGAATATGTGGTGACGGACCGAATCGAATCGGGCCGACTCGCCGGGCAGTTTCGCGCGCTCCATCGCGCGACGGGCTGCGCGGTCTGCCTGCGATTTCTCAGCGGCCCACAGGCTTCGGATCCGGCGCTCTTTGCGGCGCTCGGCGAGCAAGCGGCCGCCGCCAATGCGCTTTCGCGCGACACGACTCGCCTGGCGCATTGCTACACATTGGTCGACGCAGGGACGCACAAGTTCTTCGTCCTCGAAGGGCTCTCCGGGCAATCACTGGGCGAGCTGCTCGCCAAGAAAAACGTGATTCCGCCAGCCCACGTCGCGCGGATGATCGCGCACGTTGCGAAAGGTCTGGCTTGCTTGCATCGCGCGGGACGAGCGCACGGCGAAATCTGGCCCGAGAGCGTGTGGATCGAATCGAGCGGCGTAAAGCTGTTGAGTTTTCCGTGGTCGCCCGATCCGATTTCGGCGTCCGCCGGCGCCGCGGGAAGCGCAGGCGCACAGGCGGCTTCTGACTACTGGCCACCGGAGCGGAGCGAACAGTCGCCCGCCACGAGGAGCGGCGATTTCTATGCGATAGGTTGCGTCCTCTATCAGATGCTCTCGGGCAAGGTTCCTTTTCCCGGCCCAGACTCCGCGGCGCGCCGCGCGGCCCACGCCAGCGCCACGCCGGCGCTGCTCGAAAAAATCGCCGCGGGCGTCTCGCCGGATTTGTCGGCGCTCGTCGCGAGGTTGCTCGCCAAGAAGCCTGCGGAGCGAATTTCCGACTTCGCCGAACTGCTCAAAGCGCTAGCGAGCTTCGAAGGAGGCGTCGACAAAGCGTCGGAGGCGCCAGCGCCGCTGCGCATTGCACTCGACGACGCAGTGGCCATGCGCCGAGCGCAAACGACGGTCTCCGCGGCGCAAACGATATCCTTCGCCCAGCCCCAGGCTTCACCCGCGCCCACGCCAATCACCCCGACCAAGGGCGCAAAACTGGAGCCGCGAGGGGCGGCGAGCGCGAGCGCCGCGCCGCAACAAGCCGGCGTTTCTAGCCTGGCTGGGTTGATCGATCCGGACGAGCCGACGATCGTCGCAAAGCCGCGCATCGCAGCGGCCGCGCCGGAAGATGGTAAGAAAAAGCGGTTGCCGCTCATCGTGGCGGCGGCGTCAACCGTGGTGGTGCTGATTATCGCCGCGATATTGGTGATCTCGCGTGGATTTGGAGATGGCTCGCCGCCGCAGCAATCGCCTGTCGTGGCGCAAATTCCTAACCCCGCGCCGTCGCCGGTTGTTCCAGACGAACTGCCAATCGATACATCCCCGGACGAGGGCGGGCCTGTTTCACCTGGTGAGGGTGAAGCGAATGCCTCCGGCGCTCCGACAGCGAAAAACCCGCCTGGCGAGCCCAACGCCCCGGCGACTCCGCCCAGCGGGGAACCTACCGCCGGAAGCCGCGGCGCCGAGCAGCTCGTTGGCGTGGGCGGAACGATGTGGGCGTCGCCGACTGATGGCAAGCCGCTCGACCTGGCGTATCTTCCTCCCGGCGCCGAAGTGATTTTTGTCATCCGCCCTGCTGATCTGTCACGCCATCCGGAGGCGCAGCGTCTGCTCGATCCGCGCACGACCGGCGCGCTCGGGGCGTGGATCAACGAGCGACTCCCGGCGCTGGCCGGCGCGCCGTTGGCCAATATTGAGCAGGCGATCATCGCGCTGATGCCGGCCGGAGATGGTCCGCCGCGTCTGGCGCTCGTGGCGCAATTGAAAGCAGCGCCGGCCGAGTCCGACCTGCTCAAGAGTTGGGGCAATCCGCAACCCAAGGAAGCCGACGGCGAGAAATACTATCAGAAGGAAGACACGGCGTACTACATTCCGTCCGGCGGCGCGGGACGGACGATCGTCGTGGCGCCGGCGGCGCTGTTGGTCGAAGACATTTTGCCGAATGGGGCGAATCCACCAGCGCTGCGAAGAGAGATGGAAACCTTGCTGCGCTCTTCCGACGCCGATCGACTGGTCACGCTGTTGGCCGCGCCGAATATTCTGTTGACTGGCGGAGACGAGTGGTTCCCTGGCAGCGCCGGCCGGGTGCGATCGCCGCTCGACTGGTTTCTGGCCGGGGAACCCGAAGACAGGGCCGCCCCCCTGACGCCGTCGGGCAAGGAGGCGCGCCGCGGCCCGATGACCGACCTATCGAGCAAAGGGCTGCCGAAAGCCTTGCTGGCCAGCGCCCATTTGACTGATACCGATCTGTTTGTCGAAGTGCGCCTGCTGGCCGACCCCAACCAGCCTGCGGCAAAGCTGGCCGAAGCCTATCGCCAGCGCGTGGCCCGATTGCCGCGAAGAGCCTCGGACTATCTGCGGACGCTGGCTTTGGGGGAATACAGCCGCGACGTGCTGATCGAGTTTCCGCTGATGGTTGAGCAGCTTTCCCATTTCACGGTGGCCGGGACCGAGGGACGCCAGGTGGTGCTGCGGACCTATCTGCCGGTCTTGGCGGCCCATAATCTGGCCCTGGGAGGTCATTTGGCGATGTTGGAGAGCCCGCGGGCGGGCGGCGCCCCTGCGCCTCCTCAGACGGCCCTAGGCCCGGCCAAGCCGACTCCTACTGAGACGACTTCCAATCAGCCGATGCCAGAAGAGACGGTCGCCGAGCGGCTCGGCCGCAAAATGTCGCTGAATTTTGAGCGAAACACGCTGGAACCGACGCTGAAGCAGATTGGCCAGGAAATCGGCGTCGAAGTAGTCATTCTGGGGGCTGATCTGCAAAGCGACGGGATCACCCGCAATAAGGCGATCGACAAGTTCTCAGAACGGGATGTCTCTGCCCGAGAAATTCTGCTTAAAATCATGTCCAAAGCCAACCCGGACGGTAAGCTGATATATGTGATAAAGCCGGCAGAGAGCGGCACGGGCGAGGCGTTGTATTTCACCACCCGGACTGCGGCTGGGGCTCGCGGCGACAAATTGCCGGCGGAGTTCGAGAAATAGTTTTCGTTGTTTTTGCGCCGATTTGCATTTGCGAGTGTGCTAGATTGGCGATTGCGTCGCGTTAGTTTTGTGTGTTCGCGCGGATGGAACAGAAGGCCGGGGCGCAACGGCGACCCGTTGAGGAACGCGAGCCGTGGAATTATT
>DASXPZ010000169.1:0-4748 GCA_036493275.1 Pirellulales bacterium | reverse complement strand
AGATGTTTTGACTCTTGCCATAACCTCGCCATCCGGAAATAGACGCTCAACTTCGGCAATTTCCTGCAGCGCCGCCTCACGAGTTGGCCCCGGCTCGTCTGCGTCCTCGTCAAACCAAACCCAAACTTGGGCCGTTTGAGGGACTCCGAGTACACGAAGTCCGAAAGGCATAGGCTTATCATGGTCGCGGCCAAAAAAATGCATTTCTATGTCTAGCTTTTCCATTTTGGCGCGCAACCGATTGACGCACTGCTTGCGCTCCCGGATCCAGTTGATGTGATAACCGATCCAGCCTAGGAAGAGGCTCACGATCGTCAGTGTGACGAACAGTTCCTTGAGCGTGAACTGATACCAGCGGGTCCGCTTGCGAACAGTTTCGGACGACATACCTGTGACCGAGCCTTGCGCGTAGACAATTTCGATAAAGGCAATTCGATGTCCCATTTCCCATTCTAACGAGAACGAGTCTTACGATGCGACTACAGCGAACCGCCGCACATTGCTTTTTGTTGCTGGGGCAGACAAACGTTCCTGAAACCCTGTGAAGATCACGGGACCTTGATTTACAGATCTAGCCAAACTCTTCCCGCCTGGGCTCGGCAGCTGAGGAAGAATGCTGGCTCTGCCGTCTCATTCATCCGTGGCGGCGACCAGGATTTTTTCGGCGGCGGCTCGGCCGAGCGTCGTTTGCTGGCCGGCGACGTTGATTGTCACGATGCCTGCCTCGACGCGGTTTGCTTGCACTTCTCCCACCGCGCCGAGCGCCAGCCCCGACTCGCTGAGGTAACGCAGGAACTCGGGCGATTGATCGATCACGCGCGCAAAGCGGAATCGCTTGCCCACGGCGCACTCGGCCAGTGTCTGCCGCACCGCGTCTTCGAGCGAACCATCGGCTCGCGGAATGGGATCGCCATGCGGGTCGACGCGCGGATAGCCAAGGAAGGCGTCGATCCGGTCAACCAGCAGATCGCTGACGGCGTGTTCCATGTTCTCGGCTTCTTCATGAACTTCGTCCCAGGTCAGCTCGAGCGTTTTGGTCAGAAAGAGCTCGATCAGCCGATGTCGGCGCAGAATCCGCAAGGCCAGCGAATTGCCGGCCGGCGTGAGCAGCGCCCCTTCGTACGGCGTGTACTTGGCCAGGCCGCCGTCCGACAAGGTCTTGAGCATGCTGGTGACGGTGCCGGGCGAGACCGCCAGCGCCGCGGCCAATTGTCCCGTGGCGGCCGGCGCGCCGTCCTGCGCGGAGCAGATCTGATGGATCGTCTTCAGATAGTTTTCGACAGTCAGGCTGGCCAAGCGTGCGGCCTCCGGGCGAGAGAAGTGCGTCCGCAGAAATTGTACGTCAGAACCGCCGCGGCCTGTAGCCGGTCACTCGGAGACCGCCACCCGAAACCTTCACGCTCAAAACGATTAAGAACCCGCGGCTAGCGCCTTGCGGCTCACAAGAAGCAGCGACCAACGGGAGCGGGCCACCGATAGCGCCGCGGCAGCGGCGAATCGGCCGCCGGGCCGTCCCGGCTATTCGGCTGCGCGGTGGCGGACGATGTCTCCTTCGACCATGTAGATGACGTCCTCGGCGACGTTGGTGGCCATGTCGGCCAGTCGTTCCAAGTGTCTGGAGACGCTCATCAACCGCATCAGCAGTTCCAGCTTTTCGGGCGATTGCCGCATCTGCGTTTCGATCCGGTCGCGAATCACGCGCTGCAGACGATCGACTTCGTCGTCCTCGTCGCGGATCTGGCGTGCCAGCAGCGTGTCGCTATTCACGAGCGCGTCGAGGCTCCGCTTGACCATCCCCTGCGCCTTGCCCGCCATGCCGCGGAACTCGGTCGGCAGATCGATCCGCTCGTGCGACGCCAGGTATGCGACCCGCTTGGCGATGTTGCGGGCCAAGTCCCCCATTCGCTCCAGATCGTTGTTGATCTTGAGCACCGCGACCACAAATCGCAGGTCGGCCGCCACCGGCTGATAGAGGGCCAGCACCTTCAAGCACTCTTCTTCGACGTCGACCTCCATCCGGTCGATCTCGTTGTCCGAGTCGATCACTTCGCGGGCCAGGTCGCCATTGCGATTGACCAGGGCCGAGATCGCCTTCGCGATGGCGTCCTCGACCAGCGTCCCCACCGACAGGATTTTCTGCTTCAGGGCCTCGATCTGTCGTTGTAAATGCTTCGACATTGCGTGATGTTAGAGTACCCTTTTGGCGCCAAGTTCCGCCGATCAACCGAAGCGGCCCGTGATGTAATCTTCAGTCTCTTTTAATCGCGGCTTGGTGTAAAGATCACTCGTCAGTCCGTACTCCAACAGCCGGCCCATGTACATCAGCGCCGTGTAGTCACTGGTGCGCGAGGCCTGTTGCATATTATGCGTGACGATCAGCACCGAGTAGGCCCCGCGCAGCTCCTGGATCAGGTCTTCGACCTTGCCGGTCGCGATCGGGTCTAAGGCCGAGCAGGGTTCGTCCATCAGCAGCACCTCGGGCTCGGCTGCGATCGCCCGCGCGATGCACAACCGCTGCTGTTGGCCGCCCGAGAGGCTGAGGCCGCTCTCGTGCAGCCGGTCTTTCACTTCGTCCCAGAGCGCGGCCCCGCGGAGGCTGCGCTCGCAGACCTCGTCGAGCACGCGGCGATCGCGCTCGCCGTCTATTCGCAGCGAATAGACGACGTTTTCGAAGATGCTCATCGGAAACGGGTTCGACTTCTGGAAGACCATTCCCATCCGCTTGCGGAGGTCGATCACGTCGACGCCCGGGCCGTACGTCGAGTCGCCATTGAGCCGCATTTGGCCGTCGATCCGCACGGTGTCGATCAGATCATTCAGACGGTTGACGCTGCGCAGTAGTGTCGATTTGCCGCAGCCCGAGGGGCCGATCAGGGCCGTCACCTTGCCGCGGGGAATGGCCATCGAGATGTTGAACAGCGCCTGCTTGGCGCCGTACCAAAGGCAGAAGTTGTCGACTTCCAGCACCGGCTCTTCGAGCGCCACCGAAGGGTGAATGGCGGACTCGACTTTTTCGCCCCGCGCAATCGCCGCCAGCCGCCCGCTGGCCAGGCTGGCGGATTGATCGCCGGGATGAGGCGCCGGCGCGGTCGGGTCGTGCGCGCCTGCGGAGGCTTGCGCCACGATGGGGATTGTCGCCACTTGCGTCGGGTCGTAGACGGTCGACACGGCAATCCCGTGCGTCCGCGACTGAGCGGGGCGTAATTTGTCTGCGGGATTTTCGACTGCCACGATTTCGGGTGCTCCGCTTACGCGTGACTGGCGCCATATCGCTTGCGCAACCGCGCGCGCACGCGAATGGCCACAATGTTCAACACGGCAATGATCACGATCAGCAACAGCGCCGTGGTAAAGACCATCGGCCGCGCCGCTTCGCTGTTTTGACTATGAAAGCCTAAATCATACAGGTGAAAACCGAGGTGCATAAAGCTCCGCTGGGGGTGAACGAAGGGAAAAACTCCGTCCACCGGCAGCTCCGGAGCAGATTTCATCGCCCCAACCAGCATTAGCGGCGCCACTTCACCAGCCCCGCGAGCGATCGCCAGGATCATCCCCGTCATAATGCCCGGCAAAGCCCGCGGCAGCACAATCCGCCAGATCGTCTGCCATTTGCTTGCTCCGCAGGCGTAGGAACCTTCGCGCATCGAACCCGGCACCGCGGCCAGGGCCTCTTCGGTCGTAACGATCACTACGGGCAACGTCAGCAGCGCCAATGTGAACGAAGCCCACAGAATTCCCCCCGTGCCGAAGGTGGGAGTATGCTCGGCCAGTTCGGCTGAGAAGAAGAGCTGATCGACGTTCATTCCGACGACGTAGCAAAAGAAGCCCAGCCCGAACACGCCGAAGACGATGCTCGGCACGCCGGCCAGGTTGTTGATGGCAATCCGCAGCACGCTGATGATCAGTCCGCTCTTGGCGTACTCGCGCAGGTAGAGCGCGGCCAGCACGCCGAACGGGACGACGGCCACCGACATGATCAAGGTCATGGCGACGGTCCCCCAGATAGCCGGGAAGACGCCTCCTTCGCTATTGGCCTCGCGCGGATCGGCCGAGACGAACTCGCCCCAGCGCGAAAGATATACGCCCGATCGGCCGGGACCGCTGAGTTGATTGGCCGGATAGGCGCGAACGATCTCTTCTAGCGGCATCAGCTTTTCGCGGCCGTCGGCCGTGACGAGAAGCATTTGGTAGCGGGCGTTCTCGTCGTCCAGCTTGCGAATCTCGGCCATGATCCGCTCGTTTTCGACGGTTTCCCATTCGGACACGCGGGCCATCTCGGCAACTGCCTCGGCGTGCTGGGGCGAATCCTCGCCGTGGTCCAATTTGGCGCGCACGATGTCGAGCCGGGCGGCGTCCTTGCGACGGCTCACGGCGCCAAGCTGATGCTTCGAGAGTCCGATCCGCTTTTGCAATCGTTGACGAATTGCTGGATGCTCCGCGCCGTAGCGCTGCCATGTCTCGGCCGGACCGTTGGCGACCGCCTGGCCATCGATCAACAGCGATTTTGGCTCGCCGTAGAATCGCCCCCACGCTTGGCGCTCGATGACCATCGCCCAATCAGGCTGCGTCTCTTCGGTCACCAGGGCGTCGTCAACCCATTGAAAGTGGGAGCCGTTCAAATCGTAGTTTCCGGTGCGCAACAATCGCCGGCCGGCCAGGCCGCCGGTGGCGTCGAGCTCGGCGCGAATTTTGGCCGCGTCCGCGGGAGGGAGCGTGGCGAATAGCTCTTCGCTGGGGCGATAATACTC
>DASXPZ010000168.1:0-6476 GCA_036493275.1 Pirellulales bacterium | reverse complement strand
ATCGAAATCACCAGGATCGAACCGACTTGCTCGAACGAAGCCACGGTCGTCACGGCCACCAGCCCCATCAGCAAGTAGAACAGCAGCCCGGCGTTGATTCCCATTGTGGTCGCCAGCGCAGGATCGAACGAGCTGATTTTCAATTCCTTCCAGAAGAGCGTGATCACGGCGACATTGAGCGCGAGCACGGGAAGAATCGAGACCAGCGCGCGCGGGATCTCATGTCCGGCGATCTTCACCGTGTAAAACTCCACCAGATCCAACTGCCCATACAACACGCAATCGGGATCGAGATCGACTCCCTGGCCATAGCGCTTGATCAACACCACGCCGAGGGCAAAGAGCGACGTGAAGACCACGCCCATGCTGGCGTCCTCGGGCACTCCTCCTTGGCGATGGACGGCCTGCGTCAGAAACGTGGTCAGCAGTCCCACGGCGAGTGCCCCGGCGAACATGTAGACGATGCTCATGCTCCCCGAGAGGATGAACGCCACCACCAGCCCCGGCAGCACGGCGTGCGAGATGGCGTCTCCCAACAGGCTCATCCGCCTCAACACCAGGTAGCACCCCAACAGGGCGCAGGCGACGTTGGTGAGCGCGGCCACGCCGACGACGAGCAGAGCGTCGCGGAGATTCGGATCGAGCGAGTCGAAGCGGCCGGCGATCGAGGCGAAGATCGATTCGATCATGGCAGGCCGTCTCCGTCGGCGCGAGCTGAGTCTGCGCGAGCTTGATCTGCGCGAACTTGCTCGGCGCTGCTGAGCGCATGGGGGGAATGGGGAACGTCGTCCGGCGCCGACGGCAGCTTGCGCTGGGCGGTCAATTCGGCTTCGAGCTGGGCGATCATCTCTGGCGTAAGAAAATGTTCGATCGAATCGGCGTCCCGATCGACGTGATCCGGCGCAATGTCCGCGCCAGAGATCAAGAACAGCTCCCACATCCGATGCGCGCGGACGATCCGCCGCGCTTCTCGCAATCCTTCGTTCGTCAAGCGGGCGCCGCCGTGCGTCCTTTGCGCCAAACCGTGCGCGTTGGCCCAACGGACCAGCCGACCGGCGCGCCACGCGCTCCACGCGCGATCTTCAGTCAGTTGCGCGATGGTGACTTCAGCCGGCGTCGCCATCGACGCAATGTTTCCCGGTCCCGGCGCCAGGCTCGGCTCGCTCAATTCGTACAACGATCGCAATAAATGGTCGTGCTGGATGCGACGGCGGATGGCCGCGCGCCGCGCAAACTTCGCCACCACGCCGCGCCGCGGCGCAAAGAGCATCGACAGGACAAACAAGCTGGTCGCGCAGAGCACGATCACCGGGCCGGTCGGCAGATTGCGCGTGTTGTAGCCGAATCGAAACGGATCGAATCCGAACGTCTCTTCGAAGGCGCCGGCCGAAATCAACGTCCCAAGCACGCCGCTCCCCGCCCCCACCAGGCCGGAGATCACTAGCATTCGCCCCAAGCGATCGGTCCAAAAGCGCGCCGCGGCGCCCGGCAAAATGAGCATGGCCGCCATCAGCACCACGCCCACGGTCGGCAATCCCACCACCGTCACCAGCGCCAGCGCGCCCATCATCGTCAGGTCGAGCGTCAAGGTCGGCCACCCTTGCGCTTGAGCAAAGCCGGGATCGAAACTGAAGACCATGAATTCCTTGTAGAGCAGCGTCACCAGGATCAGGCAGGCGGCCGAGACCGCCGTGATGAACCAGACGTCCTCGCGCGTCATACCGGCGGCCTGGCCATAGATATAGGTTTGCAAGCCGGCCTTGCTGCTGGCTGAAGGGAGATTCTGAATCCACGACGACAACACAACGCCCGCGCCGAAGAAAGTCCCCAGCACGACGCCAATCGCGGCGTCCTCCTTGGTCCGCGTCCAGCGCGAAATCAGCGTGACGGCGACCACGCCGATCAGCCCGGCGATGAACGCGCCGGCCAGCATCACGGTGAACTGCCAGGGATGCGTGGCCGAGGCCGATTCGCCCCCGGCGCGACCGAGCGTCGAACTGGAGTTGAGCAACAAGAAGGCCAGGCAAAGCCCTGGCAGCGCCGAATGGGCCAGCAGATCACCCACCAACGCGCGCCGGCGCAGCACGGCAAAGCTACCGATGATTCCGGCGACGCCTCCCAGGAGCGACGTCCCCAGCAGCACCAGTTGCGTGTTGCTCAATCCATTCACCGCGGCGCCTCGCCCAATCGCACTGCCTCGACCGCTTCGTCCAGAATGGTTAAACGGCCGCCGTACGTTTGCTGGAGGTTGGCGCGCGTGAAGGTAGTGGCCGTGGGACCGGCCGCGACTAAGCGCAGGTTGAGCAGGATCACAAAGTCGAAATACTGCCGCACCGTTTGCAGTTCGTGATGGACCACAAACACTGTCTTGCCACTGTTGCGCAGAGCTTGCAGCAGGACGACGATCGCCTGCTCGGTTGCCGCGTCGACCCCCGCGAACGGCTCGTCCATGAAATAGACTTGCGCGTCTTGCGCCAGCGCGCGGGCCAAAAAGATGCGCTGTTGCTGCCCGCCGGAGAGTTGCTGAATCTGACGATGAGCGTAAGAGGCCATGCCGACTTGCTCAAGGCATTCTTCGGCCAGGCGTCGTTCAGCCGCGCCGGGTCGGCGGAACCAGCCGAGCCGCCCGTACGTGCCCATCATCACCACGTCGAGCGCGGTGACCGGAAAATCCCAGTCGACCGTTTCTCGTTGCGGCACGTAACCCACCAGGTGGCGCTGCTGCGAATAAGGCAAACCGTAGATGCCCACCTTGCCGCTGGCCAATGGAGCGAGCCCGAGCACTGCCTTGATCAACGTGCTTTTGCCGGCGCCGTTTGGGCCAACGATGCCGATCAATTGCCCTTCGGGCGCTACCAGGTCGATATCCCACAAGACCGGCTTGCGATGATAGGCGACGGTCATGTCGTGAATTTCAAGCGGCGGGGCGCGGCGCGCGGAGGTTGCCGCGGCGGCGGCGCGATCGGCGTCTGTGACCGATGGATTCATCGTAGCGCCCTGACGATTTGCTGAGTGTTGTATTCGATCATGCCGACGTAGGTTCCTTCCGGCGTGCCGGCGGGACCCATGGCGTCGGAATAGAGCTCGCCGCCGAGCGTGAGGGGATGTCCTGCGGCCTCGCATCCCTGGATCAGGCTGCGAATGTTTTTCGGCGGGACACTTGTTTCGATGAACACCGCCTTCACGCGCCGCGAGGTCAGCAGTCGGACCAGATCGTTGATCGCGCCGAGATCGGCTTCGTCCGCCGTGCTGATTCCTTGCAGGCCGTGAACTTCCACGTCGTAGGCGCGGCCGCAATAGCCGAAGGCGTCATGCGCGGTGACGAGCACGCGCTGCTCTTTGGGAATTTCGGCAAGTTGGGCGCGGGTATCGGCGTCGAGCTTTTTGAGCCGCGCGATGTAGAGATCGGCGTTCTTGCGATAGTCTGCCGCATGCGCCGGATCAACTTCGATCAAGCGTCGCGCCGCGTAGTCCGCGCACTCTGCCCACAGGCCGACGTCAAACCAGATGTGAGGGTCGAAATTCGTCGGGAACTCAGGCGCTTGCCGCAACCGCTCCGGATGGTCTCGATGGATCTCATCGATAACGGCAAAGGTCGGCTTGCGCTCGGCCAGCTTCTCGAGGACGTCGGCCAGGCGCCCCTCGAGATGCAGCCCGTTATAGAAAATGACCTTCGCCCCTTTCAGGAGGCGAATATCGCCTGGCGTCGCCTTATATAAATGAGGATCGACGCCGGCGCCCATCAACGTCCGAACGTCGATATGCTCTCCGCCGATATTGGCCAGCATGTCTCCGACTTGCCCCGTGGTGCAGACAACTCGCACGCGAGAATCCTCGTCGGCAAACCCGACCAGCGGGCCGCAGCCAGGCAGCAGCAAGAATAAGAAGGCCGCGGTGAGCATTGAGAACTGGATCCACGGCCGAGGCGCAATCTGTAGCGCAAGATCTTTTCCGGTCGATGGTTCCGGCGACTGCCAACGCATGGGAATTCTGACGGCTACAGGGAGGCGGGCCGGGGGCGGACCCGCGGATTCAGGGCGGATACGCAATTATGAGTCCCAATCAGCTGGTATTCAATGGCAAGAAAAATATTTTTTGATAAATCAAAACTTCGTTTGGCGGGGATCTTTTTTTCGTCATTTGCATGGCATGATTGTCATATACGCTCCGAAGAGCTTTGGCGCGCTCAGATGCGATCGCGCGATTTGTGATGGTCCAGCACTGACTTCGCGAGTCGCAATGCGCCCCGTTTCACAAGTTTGACCCGTCCGAAAAACAGGTATAGGATGATCAAAGACTTGGCGTCCAAAGGGGTCGCTGCTTCGGCATGGCGGCGACAATCCGTGCGCGCAACTGTCTCGCCAGCCTGTGGGAATCGCCACCAATGCTTGGTCTGACCTACTTCAAGCGATTTCGGATGGAGATCGACCTCGGTCGAGATTTCCCCGTCGAGCCGTTGCCCGAGGGATATCGACTGATTCCTTGGCGCCCAGAACTGCTCACGGCGCACGCCGAGGCCAAGTACCTCAGCTTCCGCAACGGAATCGACGCCACCGTCTTTCCTTGCTTGGGAGATCACGAAGGCTGCCTCCGCTTGATGCGCGAGATCAGCCTGAAAGAGGGCTTTCTGCCCGATGCGACCTGGCTCGCGATGCACAACGCCCCCGAGGGGCCGGGCGGTTTCGAATATTGCGGAACCATTCAGGGAATTCGCGATCGCGCTGGATTGGGCGCCATTCAAAACCTGGGTATTACGCCCGAACATCGAGGACTGGGCCTGGCCCGCGCGCTGCTGCTGGCGGCGCTCGTCGGCTTCCGCGGCGCCGGGCTGCATCAGGCCTATTTGGAAGTCACGGCGCAGAACGAAAACGCCATTCGCCTTTATCGCCACGTCGGATTTCACAAGGTCCGCACCGTCTACAAGGCGATCGAGTCGGCGCCGGTCGCGGCGCGCTAGTCCGACATGTCGCTGAGCCTCCCCGGAGTCGCCTCTTGTTGGCTTACCGTGCGCGCATGCCCGGTCTGGCCTCGAGCTGAGAGGGACTCCCAACCGGACATGCGGCGGCAAGCTACCGTCGGAAAGGGCGGGGCGCCGCCCGAAATCGCCAGATTGGCTTAGTTGCCATTTGTCTACGACGCGGCTAGGCTCTACCCTTTCTTATCGGGGGGAGGCATTGCGCGCCGCGCGGTCTGGGACCGCGGCCGGGGGGCCATCACGCGCAATCGCTCCGAATTCGCCAGGAAGGACAAACCACGTGGCCGAACCGATTCTCTCGCAGAAATTCGATAACGGCCTGGTGCTGATCGGCGAGCCCATTCCCACGGCCGAGAGCGCCGCGTTTACCATTCGCGTGCCGGCCGGCAGCGCCTTCGAACCGGGCGATCGCAACGGCCTCAGCGCCGTGGCCTGCGAATTGGCGCAGCGCGGATCGGGCGCTCGCGATAGCCGCCAGTTTGTCACCGATCTCGATAACCTGGGAGTCGAGCGAGACGCCACCGTTTCCGACGCCCACACCAGCTTCAGCGGCGCCACGCTCGCCCGCAACCTGCTGCCGGCGCTCGAAATCTACGGCGACGTCCTGCGTCGCGCCCGGCTGCCGGCCGACCAGTTCGAGGCAGCCCGCGCCGTCTGCCTGCAAGAAGTCAGCTCGATCGAAGACGATCCGGCGCAGAAAGTCATGCTCGAACTGCGGCGTCTTCATTTTCCCGATCCCTGGGGGCGTTGCAGCCAGGGCGACAAGGGCGCGCTCGAAACGATCACGCTCGACGAAGTCCGCGCGCATATCGCGCGCCGCTATCGCCCCAACGGCACGATCATCGGCGTCGCCGGCCGGTTCGATTGGAAGACCGTCGTCGATCAGGTCTCGGGGCTGTACGCCGACTGGGCGGCGCTGCCTGACGAAGCGCTGCGTCTCTCGAATTCCGGCAAGCGCCGCGAGCATTTGCATCACGAATCGAACCAGACGCAGATCGGCATCGCGTACCACAGCGTTCCCTACAAAGACCCCGACTACTTTCAAGCCTGGGGCGCCGTCGGCGTTCTTTCCGGCGGCATGAGTTCCCGTTTGTTCACGGAAGTTCGCGAGAAGCGCGGGCTGTGCTACACCGTTTACGCCACGCATCAATCGCTGCGCGATTCGGGTAGCGTCCTCTGCTACGCCGGCACCAGCGCCGAACGCGCGCAGGAGACGCTGGACGTCACGCTGGGCGAATTGGTGCGGTTGGCCAGCGGCATTGAACCGAACGAATTGAAACGTCTGAAGGCGCGGATCAAAAGCGCGCTGGTCATGCAGCAAGAATCGACTTCGGCGCGCAGCTCCGCGATCGCCCGCGATTGGTACTACCTGGGCCGGGTGCGAACGCTGGACGAGGTTTCGTCGCTGGTCGATGCCCTGTCGCGCGAGAGCATCAACGCGTATCTGGCCGATAATCCGCCGCATAATTTCACGGTGCTCACATTGGGGCCCGAGCCGCTG
>DASXPZ010000167.1:0-6012 GCA_036493275.1 Pirellulales bacterium | reverse complement strand
CGCACATCCACCGCAGACGACGAAGGCGCCATCCGTTTCATTCAGGCGGTCCGAGAGCGCGTTGCCACGGTGGTCGTCGGGCAAGATATCGTCGTCGAGCGATTATTGATCTCGCTCTTCACCGGTGGGCACTTGCTCCTGCAAGGGGTGCCGGGCCTGGCCAAGACGTTACTCGTCGCCACGCTCTCGAAGTGCATCGATCTGTCGTTCGCGCGAATTCAATTCACGATCGACCTGCTCCCGTCGGACATTCTGGGGAGCGAGATCCTCGATCAGCGCAATAACGACTTCCGCATCGTCAAAGGTCCGATCTTTACCAACCTGCTGCTGGCGGACGAAATCAATCGCGCCGCCCCCAAGGTGCAAAGCGCGCTGTTGGAAGCGATGCAAGAGCGGCGGATCACGATTGGCAAAGAGAACTTCAAGCTGCCGGCGCCGTTTCTGGTGATCGCCACGCAAAATCCGGTCGAGCAGAGCGGCACGTTCGAGTTGCCCGAGGCGCAGTTGGATCGCTTTCTGCTCTGCCATCGCCTGCACTACCCGGCGCCGGACGAAGAGCGCGAGGTGCTGCGGCGCAATCTGTCGTTGGGCGTGCGGCGCGAAGATGGCGGGGCGGTCGCCCGCACCGAGTTCGACGTCCTCGACAATCAGCCCGTCGGCTCGTCGAACGATTTGATCTCGGCCATGGAAAAGGTCCACCAGGTTCACGTCTCGGACACCTTCCTGGAGCACGTGGTGGAAGTGGTCAAGCGAACCCGCAATCATCCGCTGATCGAGTTGGGTTGCAGCCCTCGCGCCGGCATCGCGCTGGTCAAAGCGAGCCGCGCCCGCGCGCTGATCCACGGTCGCACTTACGTCATTCCCGAAGATCTGTACGCCCTGGCGGACGACGTAATGCTGCACCGGATGCGGTTGAATTACGAGGCCTTGGCCGACGGCTACACCGGGTCGGACGTGTTGCGTCTATTGCTCGACGAGTTCGGTTTCGCTTCGAAATAGCGGCGCCGTGAGGCGATCCTGGCTGCTGTTTTGATTGGCCGTTTGGTTTCAGCGTGGCGCCTGGCGAATGCAAAGGAAGCAGTGTGGAAGGCAAGCTCGACACTCTCGATCCGATGGATTCGCGGCGATTTCTCATCGCAGTGCGACGGCTGGCGAACAGCTTCAATTACGGCGTCGATAAATCGCCGTATCTCGGTTCCGGCATCGAATACGCCCAGTCGCGTCTCTATCAGCCTGGCGACAGCGTCCGCTCGATCGATTGGCGCGTCACGGCTCGCACGGGCAAGGCGTTCGTCAAAGAGTACGAAGCGCCGAAGCAAATTCCTTGCTATCTGCTGCTGGATACGTCCGCGTCGATGACGGTCGGCGTGGCGCGGTATTCCAAGTATGAGCTGGCGCTGCAAATCGCCGGCGGGCTGGCGCTGGCCTGTCTCGATCGGGCCAACCCGGTGGGCGTGCTGGGCGTGGGCGAGCGCGAGTTGCACGTCGAACCGAGCCTGGCGCGAGACCAGGTGATGCAATGGATTCATCGGCTGCGCACGTTTCGCTATGACGAGGCGACCACTTTGGCCCGCCGCGTGTCGGAATTGGGAACGCGGCTCAAGCATCGCGCTCTGGTGATCATTCTCAGCGATCTGCACGACGATACCGCGTCGGCCGCGCTCCGCTTGATGGCCCAGCGGCATGACTGCGTGGCGCTCCAGTTCCGAGATCGCGCCGAGCGCGGCCTTCGCGGCGCAGGTTTGATGCTCGCGCGGGAAGCCGAGACAGGGCACGCGTTCGTCGCGCACGGCCGACAGAGCTGGCTCGACCAGCCGCGCCTCGACGTCGAGTTGAAACGAGCCCAGATCGATCATTTGATCATCGACACCGATCAACCCTTCGCGCACAAGCTGCGCAGCTTCTTTGCCTCGCGCGACGTCCTGGGGCGGGGCACGCGCTAAAGCGATATAGCAGCATGAAAGCGACCATGACCGCTGATTACGAAACCCGATGCAAACGGCGATTGTGCTACCGCGTGCTGCGGACATTGTTCGGCGCCGCCTGTTGCCTTGCGCTCTTGGTTTGCTTCGCCCGCTCGGCGGAAACTCCCAAGCCGGACTCGCCGAACGCCGAAGCGGCGAAGCTGGAAGACGCGAAGACAGAACCTTCCAAGCCCGAAGCGTCCAAGTCGGAATCGGCCAAACCCGCCGACCCAACCAAGCTCCCCGCGAGCACCGTTGGGCTGCAGGTTGAAATCGAACAACTGGTCCTCCCCGGAACCGAGCTGGAGCCGGCGCCGTGGGATGACAAGTCCCCGGTGGCCGTGCGCGTGATCGAGGTTTTTCCCCACGGCACGGCCTTCCGCTACAACCTTTCCTACCAAGGGCTTGAGCCGGGCGATTACGACCTCGGCAAGTTCCTGCGCCGCAAAGATGCCTCCTCGACCGACGACCTGCCGCCGATGGCAATTCATATCGGCGCGCTGTTGCCGCCGGGTCAGGTGCAGCCGAACTTGCCGGAATTTCAATCGCTGCCGTGGTTGGGAGGCTATCGCTGGCTGGCCATCGCCGCGGCCGTGGTTTGGGTCGCGGTGCTGGTGTGGATCGTCTATCCGCGCCGCGCTCTTGCTGAGGGCCACGCCGCCGGCGCCGCGCCGCAGATTTCATTGGCGGATCGGCTCCGCCCGCTGGTGGCCAAGGCGATGGCGGGCGAGCTCTCGCCGGCGAAGCTTTCCGAATTGGAACGAGCGCTCGTCAGCTACTGGCGCCGCCGACTCGATCTCGAAGATCTCCCGCCGGCAGACGCCCTAGCCCAATTAAAGGCACACCCCGATGCGGGGCCGCTCGTCAAGCAGCTCGAAATCTGGCTCCATAGCCAGGCCGGCGCGAGCAATGTTGACACGGCTACGCTCTTGGCGCCTTATCGCAACTTGCCTGCTGACACGCTCGAGGACGCGGCGCGGACTGAGAAAGCACCCGTCGCGCAGGGGGCGCCGTCGCGATGACTATTCCCTTCGGCCATCCGCTGCTCCTTGTGCTGCTGGTGGCGCCGGTGGCGCTATTGGTGCGACTGTGGCGAGGGAATCGCTCGCGGCTGGTGCTGCCCTTCGACCATAGCGGCGCCGCGCGTGGCCGCTGGCTGGGATTCCTGGTGAATCTGGCGGAGTCGCTCCCCGCGCTGATTTTGGCCGTGGTGATTTTGGTTCTTGCCGGGCCGCAGCAATCGGGCGCGCCGAAGACCCGCCGCCAGTTGACCAACATCGAGTTCTGCGTCGATATCTCGTCGAGCATGACGGCCCCGTTCGGCGACGGCAATCGCTACGACGCGGCGATGGCCTCGATCAATCGCTTTCTCGATTTCCGCAAGGGAGACGCCTTCGGGCTGACGTTCTTCGGCAATAGCGTGATGCACTGGGTTCCGCTGACGACTGACGTTTCGGCCATCAAGTGCGCCCCGCCGTTCATGGCGCCCAACCGGGCGCCCCCTTGGTTCGGCGGCACCGAGATCGGCCGCGCCTTGGTCGCCTGTCGCAAAGTACTGATCGAACGCGAAGAGGGAGACCGGATGATCGTACTCGTTTCCGACGGCATGAGCTCCGACCTGATGGGAGGCCGCTCGATCGAACTCGGCCAACAGCTCAAAGACAGCAACATCGTGATGCACGCCATCCATATCGGCGATGGGGCCGCGCCGGACGACATCGTCAACCTGACCGCTAAGACTGGCGGCGAGGTCTTCGCCGTCGAAGATCCGCAAACTCTGACGGGCGTCTTCGCGAAAATCGACAAGATGCAGCAGACCGAGCTGGTGCAACTCGCGCCGGAGACGTACGACAACTTCACGCCGTACTGCGCTGCCGGTCTCAGCCTCCTGAGCATGGCCACGCTGGCGATGTTCGGACTGAGGTACACGCCGTGGTAGAGCTGCTGGCCACCGCTGGAGTTGTCGTGCTGGCCATGCTGGCCGAAACGCTGCACGCCATGCGCGTGCGGCACGTGGCGGGGCTGGCGTTTGGACCCACCGCGCGGCCGGCCGCTTGGGCTCGCCTCGCGCCGGCGATGCGGATCATGGCGCTCGGCGGACTCGTTTGGGGCTTCACCACGCTGATCATGCTCGATCCCAAGGTCCATCGCTCCGCGGAAGAAATACCCGAAAGCGAGATGCGGCACCTGCTGATCTTGCTCGACGTTTCTCCCAGCATGCGTCTGGCCGACGCCGGTGTCGATGGAAAGCAGAGCCGCCGGACGCGCGCTCGCGAAGTGATCGAGTCGCTGTTCGCTCGCGTTTCGATCCGCAACTACCTGGTGACGGTCGTTGCCGTCTATAACGGCGCCATTCCGGTGGTGGAGAAAACGCGCGACCCGGAGGTAGTTCACAACATCTTGGCCGATCTGCCGATGGAGTACGCTTTTCGCTCCGGCGGCACTGACTTATTTGCAGGATTAAAAGAAGCGGTTGAGATTTCGCGCCCCTGGCGCCCCGGCAGCGGCACGTTGCTGGTGGTAAGCGACGGGGACGCCGTGCCGTCTACTGGCATGCCGCGGCTGCCGGTTTCGATTGCGCACTCGCTGGTGATCGGCGTGGGGGACTCGCGGCAGGGAATGTTCATCGACGGACATCATTCGAAGCAAGACTCGTCAACGCTGCGGCAGCTAGCGGCCCGGCTCGGGGGCGTTTACCACGATGGCAACGAAAAGCACATTCCGACCGACGTGATCCGCGCCATGACGCAATCGGGCCAGGCCAGCCCGTTGGACCGCCTGACGCGCCGCGAATACGCGCTGCTCGCCTGCGCGCTCGGTGGTATGCTGATAGGCCTGCTCCCGACGGCGCTGCAGCGCTACGGCACCCGCTGGATACCGGGCGCCAACCTGCGGACTCGTGGAGCAAACGGCAAACCGGCAAAACGCAATGCGGCCAGCCCAGAGCGCCCACGCCCGCGCGAGCCAGCCGGCGTGTGATGAAAGACTCGATCGAATATCGAACCCATGAAACTTATTTGTCGCCACACTAACCCGAAGCGCCAGCGAGGGCTCTTCCGCAGTTCTCCCCTCGCTAGCGCGTCGGGTTAGTGTGGAAAACTTCCGAAGTATTTCAGAATCATTGAACTAGTCCAAACCAGGCAACCAAACCAATAGGAGGCCGATCATGCGAGGGATTCTGTTAGGCGGGTGGCTGCTCGTTCCGGTGCTGATGGGAGCGTATCACTACGGTCCGGGTCAGCGGCGGATGGAGCTCGACGAAACGCAAGACGCCCTCTCCGCGGCGCGGAAGAGCGTGCAGGCGAAGAATTACGAACTGGCCGTGAAGCAATTCAGCGAAGCGCTCGCGGCCATTCCTTCGGATCAGGTCGCCGAAACGCGCCGCATCCGGCTCGAGCGGGCCAAGGCGCAGTTGCTGGCGCACGATTTGCCTTCGGCCTACAACGATCTAACGGCGCTTCTGGCGGAACTGCAAGAAGACAAATCGACCGATCCCAAGCTTGTGGCCGACACGCAGCAGGCGATGGCCAACGCTCAGTATTATTTGACGTGGTTGATGCGCCTCGAAGGGCAGCCGCGCGACGTCTGGGAGCCCGAGATCGAAGGCTCGCGTCAGCTCTACCGCATGTTGGCGGAGCAGGCCACCGCAGGGGGCGAGAAGCCAGAGGCGACCAGTCGGCAGGAAGATCTCGAAGCGGCCGTCCGGCTGGCCCGGCTCGACCTGAGCGAGTTGCAGGCTCTGCCGCTCCCTAGCCAATGCAAGAACTGCAAGAGCGGCAATTGCAACTGCAAGTGCAAGGGAAAGAAGATCAGCCAGAACAAGGGGCAATCGAAGAGCGACGCCCGCGGCGCCAGCTCGGGCCCCCCGCCGGATAACCACGGCAACTAGTGACAGTCAGCGCCAGCGTGGCGGTCAGACATCCGACCGCCGCGCTGTTGCGCAAAGAGTGAGTAGTAAGGGACGAGCGAATCAGGGCATCGGCGCAAGAGAGGTTGCAGCAATGAGGCGATCGGCAATGAGAACGATGGTGTTCGTAATCGGCTGGGG
>DASXPZ010000166.1:0-2886 GCA_036493275.1 Pirellulales bacterium | reverse complement strand
CGAAAACGCGCTGTGGGACATGTACGGACAGATGCCGTGGTTGTCCGTGTGCGTCGCGCCGATCTTGACATTTGCCATCCTTTGCTGGCCGATCATTCGAGCACGCTCTGGCGCGCTGCCACTGCGAATACCTATTCTGCTGTTGATCGCGACGTCTCTCTCCATCGTGTGGTTTGCTCTGTATTTGGGCTACAGCATCGAACACAACTCGACAGAATTTACGATCGGCGTAACCATCGAAAATGTCGTCTTCGCCGTAGTTTTGTGGCTCGCTTGGTTTTGGCTCCAGCGGGGCGCCGGCTTCGCTGCGCGGCTCGCCTTCTGCACGCTGCTGCACTACTGGCTCTTCTGGTGCGCGTTTCCTTGGCTCGGAGAATTGATCTAGCGAGCACTGCTCCTCGGTTGGCAGTCACGGATTGAGCGTCATCACTGGCCTGTGATGGCTATGAAACGCGAACAATTCGTCCATCCACGATCAGCCGGCCGGCGGCGAAGAGGTTGATGGCCGCCGGGAAGGCGTCGCATTCCGCTTCGAAGACGCGCGCGGCGAGCGTAGCCGCTGTGTCGTTGGCTTCCACCGGCACGGCGCGCTGCAAAATGATCGGGCCGTGGTCATACTGGTTGTCGACGAAGTGAACGGTGCAGCCTGAGAGCTTGGCGCCGTAATCGAGCGCCGCCTGGTGGACGCGGTGGCCGTAGAAACCTTGCCCGCAGAAGGCGGGAATCAGCGCCGGGTGGATGTTCATCACGCGATTGCGAAAGTCTTCCGGGATGGGCGCGAACTTGAGAAAGCCGGCCATCGCCACCAGGCCGACTTCCGCCCGCCGGCACGCGCCGAAGATCGCCTCGCTGAATGCATCGTCATTGGCGAAGCCGCGATATTCGCAAACCACGGTTTCGATCCCCGCTTCTTCGGCGAATTTCAGTCCTCGCGCGCTCTCCGTGCTCGAAACGACGAGCACGATCTCGGCGTTGAGCTGGTCGGCCGCGCGGCGATCGAGCAAATTGCGCAATGTCGTCCCTCCGCCCGAGATGAGCACGGCCAATCTCACTGGAGAGTTGCTGGACGACATGCGGACTCGCTAAGGTTCATTAGGTGGTGAGTCGCTTGAGATAGAGCGTGACGAGCTCCCCGGCAATTTTTACTTCGACCCCTTCGCAACCCGCGATCGGCTCGAAGACGATCCGCGTGCAGAGGGTTTCGGCCTGGATGTGGTCTGCGAAGCGGCCGATTGCGGCGGTCAGCTCGACATTGTCTGTAACCACGCCCAACTCGATCCGGTCGGTATATTCGCAGCCGCTATCGCGTCGCAAGTTCTGTACGGCGTGAACCAGTTCGTTGATGTGTCCTTCGGCGATCAGGGCGTCGTCGAGCTCCGTGGCGAGCACCACGACGGCGGCCGGGCCATGCGAGGCGGCCCAGCCTGGCTTGGCTTGCAGGCGAACTTGCAGATCTTGCGAATCGAGCGTGACGGGGCCATCGGCCGTGGCGATTTCGACCGCGCCGGTGCTTTCGAGTTTCGCCAGTAGCGCCGCAGCGTTTTGGTCAGCCAGCGCTTTTTTCAGGGCCGGCAACTGCTTGCCGAGCTTGGGACCGAGACGCTTGAGATCCGGTAGCACCGAGTAACTGATGTACTCGTCCGCTCGCTCGGGGAACTCGACGCCTTTGACGTTCAACTCCTTGGCCACCAACGCGGCGTGCTCTTCGAGCCAACCGCGATGTTTGGCGTCGGCCAAAATCACTTCGACCTTCGACAGCGGCTGGCGGACCTTTAGCTTGGCGCCCATCCGCGCGCTGTGACCGAGCGAAACGATCTCGCGGACCAATTCCATGCGCTCCGAAAGGGGCGCGTCGACGCGCTCAGCGTCAGCAGCCGGGTAATCGCAAAGATGGACGCTCGCTGTGGCGCGATCGCCGAAGATCGCCACCACCAGGTTTTGCCACAAGGTCTCGGCCAGAAACGGCACAAAGGGCGCCACCAGCTTGGCCGTAGTCAACAGCGACTCGTATAACGTCCAGTAGGCGTCTTGCTTGTCTTGCGTCTGCTCGCCGCTCCAAAAACGCGAACGGCTGCGGCGGACGTACCAGTTCGAAAGCGCGTCGACAAACGCGGTGATCCGCTGGCAGGCGCTGTAATTATCGTAGGCGTCCATCCGCTCGATGACGAACGCGCTCGTGCGGGCCAACTCGCTGGCGATCCAGCGATCGAGCTCGCTCCGCTCGCGCAGCGGGCGATAGCCGGCGCCGCGCGACAGAGTCTTTGCGTCGAGCTCGCCGACGTCGCCCGAGAGGGCCGCTGCCGGATCGAAACCGTCGATGTTGGCGTAGATCACCAGAAAGCTGTAAACATTCCAGAGCCGCAGCAGAAACTCTGGGATGCTCTCCTTGATCGCCTGCTCGCTATAGCGAATCGACGTCCACGGCGGCTGCGCGGCGAAGAAATACCACCGCAGAGCGTCCGCGCCATAGCGGTCGAAGATCTCGGAGGGCTCACGGTAGTTTCGCTTGCTTTTGGACATCTTGCCGGCTTTTTGAACAAAGCTGCCGGCGCCGCATGTCGCTTGCGCATCCTCCTCGGTCAGAAAGACCTGCTTGCCGTCTTTAGATTCCCACCACTCGGCGAGCATCAGGCCGAGCACGATGCAGTTACGGAAGGGATGCGGATAGGGCTTTTGAACAGTCGTTAATTCGCCGGAAGACGCTCCGGGAGGGCGAGGCTCCTGCCGAGCCGTGCGCTGCGTGGAGGCCTTGCTACTTGCGCTCCCCTCACCCCGACCCTCTCCCAAGGGGAGAGGGGGGATTGGTGCGGCCACGCCGGTATTTGGCGAAGGTAGCTCGCCGAAAGACGTTCCGGGAGGGCGAGGCTCCTGCCGAGCCGTGTGCTG
>DASXPZ010000165.1:0-1867 GCA_036493275.1 Pirellulales bacterium | reverse complement strand
TTGTGCTTGTACGGCGCCGAAAAGCAGAGCAGCCGGATGGGTTGGCCACGCTGAGGGAAAAGCTTTTCGCTTTGCGCTGTTCGATAACGCTCGCCGCACGTGTTCGAGATCACGCCGATCCGATCCGCAGGCAAACCGACTCGTTTGACCAGCCCCCCGGCGGCGGCCTCAGTCTGCGTGACCCAGGCGTCGGCGCGCCGAAACCAGTATCGCTTATAAATGGTCCGCACGATGCAAGCCGTCCACTCGCGCACCGAATTCAAGCTGCGGAACGCGGCCCAGGTGGCGTGCGTCACCCAGGGAGTCGAACAACCGACAACATGAAACTGGCGAAATCTCACGTACGCGGGCCCGGAAAATGTGAAGACGCAATCCGGCTGCGACCGGTCCGCCAATTCGCGCAGTTGGCGTCGCGCCGCCAGGCTGCCGGTGGGCGGAGCGTCGAAAACCGTCATCGACTTCGGCCGCTCGACGCCAAATTGTTCGAGTTCGCGGGCCCCGGCGCCCGAAACCGCAAATTCCCATTCGATCTCGCCGGGATTTCGTAAGGCTTCGATGATAAAGGCGCTTGAGGTTTGCAGCGCGCCTCCAACCCGGATGGTCGTTGTATTGAGCAGAACTTTCACCGATTCGACCGCCTCTGCCGATTGCGACATTCAACAAGTAATATGGCCGCCTGCGCTGCATTCTCATATTAGTCGCTTGCAGCCCAAACGCCAGACGCGCGAGCGCCGCTCGAAGCGAAGTAGACCCGTGAAAATTGCCTGGATACTGTAACGGGGCCAAGAAACCGGAAAGATTAGGATTCAGTTTTCCGAATTCTGTGGCGGGCCTCTTAGAAGCCGGTATTTATCGGAGTTTATCCGGGGTCGAAGACGCGGGCCGGGGCCTTTGCAGTTTTCCCATCCACAAAGCGCCGTTGCTTGACCAGCGGCGGACCTATGATTCTGATAGTTTGAATCAGGGCGCGCCGCCGCGGGACGGTGGCCCAGTCTTTGTTCGGGAGAGAATCGCTTGTGCGGAATCTTTGGAGTTTGGCGCCCCGATGGCGGGCCGGTCGATGAAGCGACCGTCAATCGCTCGCGCGACGCGCTCGTTCGCCGCGGGCCCGATGACGCCGGGACTTGGGTGCAGGACAACGTCGCGCTCGCCCATCGCCGGCTGTCGATTATCGATCTTTCGCCTGCCGGCCGCATGCCGATGACCGACGAGTCGGGTCGGATTTGGGCCGTCTTCAACGGCGAGATCTACAACTTTCAGGAGCTGCGCCAGGAACTGCTCGCCAAAGGGCACAAGTTCAAAAGCAATACCGACAGCGAAGTCGTCGTTCACGCTTACGAAGAATGGCAAGAGGCTTGCTTCGCCCGGTTCGACGGCATGTTCGCCATCGCCATCTGGGACGACCGCCGCCAACAGATGGTGCTGGCTCGAGATCCGCACGGCAAGAAACCGCTCTTTTATTATCACCTGCCAGGCCGGCTGCTCGTGCTGGCGTCGACGTTACGGGCGATCGCACTCTGGCCCGACGTGCCGCGGCAAGTCGACGAGGACGCGGTTTACACCTACATCAGCTACGGCTATCTGCACGCGCCGCGCAGCCTGCTGGCCGACACGTTCAAAGTTCATCCCGGCCATTACCTGGTGATTGGCGAAGAGGGGATCAAAAAGAACGTCGCGTACTGGGACCTGGCAAAGATTGCCTGCGCGCCTTCGCCCGCGGCGCGGGGCGAGGCGGAATTGCTCGACCAGCTCGACGATTTGATGCGCGCCGCCGTGCGCAAGCGGTTGGTCTCCGACGTGCCGCTGGGGGCGTTTCTTTCCGGCGGCATGGATTCCAGCCTGGTTGTGGCGCTGATGCGCGAAGTAG
>DASXPZ010000164.1:0-11242 GCA_036493275.1 Pirellulales bacterium | reverse complement strand
TTCTTCTGTCAGCGCCTCGGGCGATTGCTTCAGCACCGGGATGCTTTCCAAGACCGAAACGCCGCTATGGCGCATCCGCTGCTTGGCCTCGATCTTCGAACCCATCGCGGCGATGGCCTCGGGCGTGGGACCGATGAACGTGATTCCCTGCTGGCCGCAGAGGCGTGCAAACTCGGCGTTTTCGGACAAAAAACCATAGCCGGGATGAATAGCGTCCGCGCCGGTTCGCTTGGCGGCCGCCACGATGGCGTCGGCGCGCAAGTAAGACTCGGCGCTCGAAAAGCCCCCCAGCGGAACCGCTTCGTCGGCCTCGGCGACGAACAGGGCATCCCGATCAGGCTCCGAATAGACGGCCACCGTGGCAATGCCCATCTCGCGACAGGTGCGCATTACGCGCCGCGCGATCTCGCCGCGGTTGGCGATCAGAACTTTTTGAATTGTGTGACGAGCCATCGCGTTGAGTTGTGCTTTCTATGATGCCTGCTGGTCCGCAACTGCTGAGCGCGAGTGTTTACGGGCGGAAAACGCCGAACTCCTTGGTCCCCTGCACCGAGCCCGAATGGCACGCCGAAAGGGCCATGCCGAGCACCGTCCGCGTGTCGCGCGGGTCGATAATGCCGTCGTCGTACAGCCGGGCGCTGGTGTAGCTGGCGAGCGATTCGCTTTCGATCTGATGCTCGACAAAAGCCCGCTGCATTTTGTCTGCCTCTTCATCGAACGGCTTGCCGGCCGCGGCGGCGGTGGCCCGTTGCACCAGCGACATCACGCCTGCCAACTGCTGCGGCCCCATCACGGCTGTCTTGCTGTTGGGCCACAAGAAAACAAAGCGCGGTTGATACGCCCTGCCGCACATGCCGTAATTGCCGGCGCCGTACGATGCGCCGATTTGCAGCGTGATGTGCGGAACTTTGCTATTCGACACGGCGTTGATCATCATCGCGCCATGCTTGATGATCCCGCGCTGCTCGTATTCCTTGCCGACCATGTACCCGGTAACGTTCTGAATAAAAATCAGCGGCACGTCGTTCCGATTGGCCAGTTGGATGAATTGCGTTGCCTTCTGCGCCTCTTCCGAAAACAGCACGCCGCGCGCGTTCGCCAGCACGCCGACCGGAAATCCGTGCAAAGATCCCCAGCCCGTCACCAGGCTGCTGCCATAGAGCGGCTTGTATTCGTCGAACCGCGAACCATCGAGCACGCGGGCCAGCACCTCGAAAATATCGGCAGGCACCTTCAGATCGGCCGGGGCGACGCCCAACAGGTCTTCGGCGTCGTAGCGCGGCTCTTCGACGGCGGCGCTTGGAGCGGGGCCGAGCTTTCTCCAGTTCAAATTGGCGACAATCTGCCGACCTAGCTGCAAGGCGTCGGCTTCGTCGACGGCCAGGTAGTCGCACAGTCCCGAGACGCGGGCGTGCATCTCGGCGCCCCCCAACTCTTCGTCGGTAGATTCTTCGCCGGTCGCCATCTTCACCAGCGGCGGGCCGCCTAGAAAAACCTTCGCCCGATCTTTGACGAAGACGGCGTAATCGCACATGGCCGGGTTGTAGGCCCCGCCGGCCGTCGAGTTGCCGAAGACGAGCGCGATCGTGGGAATGCCCATCGCCGAGAGCTCGGTCAATTCGCGAAAGACCGCGCCGCCGGGGACGAAGATCTCGGCCTGCCGCGGCAGATCGGCCCCGCCACTCTCGACCAGAAACAAAAGCGGCAACCGGTTCTGCCGCGCAATGGCCAGCGAGCGCAGACTTTTCGCCAGCGAATAGGGATTGACCGATCCGCCACGCACCGTGGGATCGTTGCCGGTGATGACGCACTCGACTCCTTCGATGACGCCGATGCCCGAGACGCTACTGGCGCCGACGTGATACTCCGTTCCGGCGGCGGCCAGGCTCGAAAGTTCCAGAAAAGGAGAATCACGATCGACGAGCGTCTCGACCCGTTCGCGAGCCAGCAGCTTGCCGCGCTGATGATGCCGCTCGACATACTTGGGCCCGCCACCGCCGCGCGCCGTTTCGAGCAGCTTCTCCAACTCGGCCAGTTGCCCCAACAGCGCCGAGCGATTGGCCTGAAACAGGACAGAGCCGCGATCGATTTGCGAACGTAAAACCTGGCGTGTCACGCGACGATTGTCTCCCCATCCTTCGGCCAGTGCGCTGGTTGGACAATTGGCACGAACGGCGCGCGTAGCCAAGTAGCTTGGCACGTTAACGGGGCGGCAAGCAGGCGTCAACTGGTTCGGGGGGCTGATTAACCGTCAAGACAATTCCCGGCTAGGGCAATCGTCGGCGGTCCGCGATCGTTTTCGGCCTATCCCTTTCGTCGCTACAATTCATAGATGAGCGCCGACCCACCGAAACGCGCTAGTTTCGCTTCAGCCCGAGAGCGATGTAGATGGCGCCGCCGGTGATCAAATTTCCATCCTGGCATGGGTGACTCGAATGTACCTGTAGAAGAGATAGACGGCGCGGTGAACGAATTACGAAAAAGGAGCAGGTTATGAACCACGCGTTTATCGGAAGTTGTCTCCTTTCAGTCGTCTTTGTGCAACAAACGTCAGCAGCCGAATTCAAGGCGAACTGGGCAGGCGCCAAAATGGAAGTCGCGGGAAAGGAAATCAAAACACTCCGCGTCAAGTCTCCCTTGTCACATGAACATGTCGTGGGACAGCGCCGTTTTCAGGTATTAGGAAACTCTGTCCATGAAGTCGATGCAACTGACGGCAAGAAACGCTGGACCGTCAAAGTGGATGACGGCTTACAACTCCGTTGGCTCGACGCCTCCGAGGGTGTTGCCTACCTGTTATCGTTTCGACGTCCGCCCGTCGCAGATAGCGCGGAGTCGGGGTCGACAATTCGGCCCCTTGACCTGCGGACGCGTCAATGGCTACCGCCAATGGTTCTTCCGAAGACAAAGCTTCAGGTTGAGGATGGTCGTCGCGAAGAAGACGTGGTAGGCCACCTTCTTGCCACCGATAAAGCCACGTTCGTGATGGTGTATGGGATTGCTCGATCCAACAAGCCGCATGCGCAACCAAACGCGGATGGTTACCGCATCTGCTGCTTCGCCCCAGGAGCGGCAACACCCAAATGGATCAAGGAGTTTGCCTGGGCCGGCGCCAAGTCCGGATTTGGCCCGCAGCTTTTTTCCAATTTAAGTCACCGCTCGCAAGTGAAAAGCATCCAGCCCCTGACCGTCTTAAGAGAAGACATTCTCGCGGTCTGCGCTGGAGAAGCGCAGGACCTGATCGCACTCGATACAGAGTCTGGCGGTCAGCGTTGGTCGATTCCGAGAATCTGGGAGTTCGAGCGTGGTTTTGTAGGTCCAAGTGTCTACGAACACTTCATGAGTCGATTCGGATTGGATTATTTTGACGTGGACGCGGCGGAGTCAGTGCCCGACGAGAATGATACTGAACCGGAAAAGGAGGCCATTCGCGCTCAGGCCGCAGAGGCCAAAGTTAAAATTGCCGCCGCCCGGAAGACTTTCGACGATCAATTTGCCGGCGCCATTTTGGCGGGTCCGATGGCGCCGAGCGAAGGAGGCCGATTCTTTGTCGCCGTTGCTCGCGGTCGCAAGGGTCCTACGGCAGGTTACACGTCGAACTGCGTTGTTTATCAAGTGGACGACGAAGGCCAAATCGAGGCCTGCGTGACTCTGCCACGAATGGTTGAAGGCTGGCCGCAAAAAGCGCTCGCGGGCGGAATTGTCTGGACGTGCGGTCGCGGCAGCCTGGTTCGTATCGGGGCTGCGGAGCCGGATTTCAGTCACGGCTTTCTTGACGCCGAAGACTGCCTCTGCTCAGTGCAATGGTACCGCGAATACTCGTTCCGACGCGAAGAGACTTGGCTCTCCTCCGACGCGAAGCCGAGCGCGGCGGCGTTCAACGATCGCTTTCTGATCCGCACGCTCGACGGCGGATATATCCGGAAGAAGGAAGAGCGATTGTTTCGTTTTCCGATCAACGCCGTGCGGCTTGCGGACGGAAGTCGTCAGGATTTCTTGCTGACCGTGCCGTTCGAGGGAAACGTCCCTTGGCCGCAGCACGGAGTATCCGCATTTCTAGACGTTTCCGCCCACGCGCATGGGCCGTACTTTCTGTACGTGAACGATTTCGAAATCGACGGCAATCGCTTGCGGGTCATGATGAAGCGAGATGAGGGAGAAGCCGCCGCGCTGGATTTCGAGCTATCCGAGGTCTTGAAATAAAAACAACCGAGCAGCAACGAAGACAGGCGAGCCGGCTGACTGGTAAATATCGCTACTTGCGCTCAGGCGCGTTGCCGAAGTGCCCTGCGTCTGGCGGCCGACTCGATTGTGGCGCCGGCCCTCATCCGGCGAACTGGCGTTCGCCACCTTCTCCCGGCGGGAGAAGGGGTTTGAGGACTTCGATCGGTTAGTTTTCTTGCCTTCTAATGCGTCGCCGGTTTCAGCTCACCCTCAAAAGCCCTTGCCGCCGCACGCCACGGCGCGTTAGAACGCTTAGCTTCACCGCCGGTTGGGACAGCCGGCCATTTAAGTTCAATCGCCTTGCTTTTTGGGAAGAGGCTATGGCAGACAAGTTGACAGCGAAGAACCACGAGTCGTTGGGCGGAAAGAATCCGCAAAAATTCATCGACCTCCGCAGCGACACTGTCACGCGCCCGTCGCCTGGCATGCGCGCCGCCATGGCCGCGGCCGAAGTGGGGGACGACGTCTTTGGCGAAGATCCAACCGTCAATCGCCTGCAAGAGACGATCGCCGCGATGCTCGGCAAGGAGGCGGCGCTGTTCGTCCCCTCCGGCACGATGTCGAATCAGATCGCCGTCCGGCTCCATTGTCGCCTGGGGGACGAACTGATCTGCGAAGCCGAGTGCCATATCCATCATTACGAGCAAGGGGGCGCCGCGCAGCTCAGCGGCGTCAGCACCCGCACCGTCGCCGGCGTCCACGGCGTGCTCGAAGTCGATCAACTGAAAGACCAGGCTCACGGCGGCGACAATCCCCATTACGCGCAAACCCGGCTGGTGTGCCTGGAGAACACGCACAATCGCGGCGGCGGGCGCGTGCAACCGTACAAAAATGTCGAAGCGATCTGCCGCTGGGCCCACGGGCTGGGGATCGCCACGCATCTCGACGGCGCGCGCTTGTTCAACGCCGTCATCGCCTCGGGAGTCGCGGCGCCGCGCTGGGCCGAGCATTTCGACACCGTCAGCGTCTGCTTCTCCAAAGGGTTGGCAGCGCCGGTCGGCTCGGCCCTGGCCGGATCGAAGCCGATGATCGAGGCGGCGCTCCGCCATCGCAAGGCGCTCGGCGGCGGAATGCGTCAAGCGGGCGTGATTGCCGCCGGCGCGCTCTATGCGTTGGAGAACAACATCGAACGACTGGCGGAAGATCACGCCCACGCCCAGCTATTGGCTGCCGCCATCCGCAACTTGCCCAAGGTCGAATTGCGACCTGCGCAGGTCGACACGAACATCGTGGTCTTCCACGTCGCGCCCGAACTGGGAACGTCGACCCAGGTGGCCGATCGCCTGCGCGAACGGGGGCTGCTGGTGATCCCCTTCGGCGCACAGGCATTGCGGGCTGTCACGCATTTGGACGTCAACCGCGCCGATATCGAGCGCGCCTGCGCGATTTTGGAAGAGGTCATCGGCTCAGACGCCACGACCGCTCCCACAGGCAGCGCGGCGAAAGCGACGTACGCCTGATCGCTGCAAGCATCCCGCGTCGCTCGCCCTCCGTGAGCCGCAAGGCGCTAGCCGCCGGTGAATATGCTGGCAAGTCGAAATACGAAGAACCCGCGGCTAGCCCCTTGCGGCTCACAGCGCCCCCTGTGTTCCTCTCGCTCTCTCTGTGTTATTGATATGGCTCGGCGGCAACGCGCCCACTTATCCTTCAATCGACTTCAGTGACGCAACGCATCTCCCCATGAGCGCATTTCTTGGTATCGACGTCGGAACTTCCGGGACCAAGGTCCTGGCCATGGATGAGCGCGGCAATGTGCTGGCCGGCGCCATGGAAACCTATCCCTGCTATCACCCTAAGCCGGCCTGGAGCGAACAAGATCCCGAGGATTGGTGGCGGGCCACGGCGGGCGCCATCCAGTCGGTCGTCAAGAAAGCCCGGCTGAAACCGGCCGACGTGAAGGCGATCGGCCTCTCGGGCCAGATGCACGGCTCGGTCTTTCTCGACAAGAAGAACCGAGTCATCCGCCGTGCTTTGCTTTGGAACGATCAACGAACCGCCGCCGAATGCGCGGAGATCGAAACTCGCGCCGGCGGCCGTTCGCGATTGATCAAGATGGTCGCCAACCCGGCGCTGACCGGCTTCACCGCGCCGAAGATCCTCTGGCTGCGCAACCGCGAGCCGCGCAATTTCGACAAGCTGCATAAGGTGCTCTTGCCGAAGGATGAAATTCGCCGCCGCCTGATGGGCGACTACGCCACCGAGGTCAGCGACGCCAGCGGCACGTTGCTCTTGGACGTGGCCAAGCGTCGCTGGTCCACCGCGATGCTTTCGAAGCTTGAGCTCGATCTCGACTTGCTGCCACGCTGCTACGAATCGGAAGAAGTCACCGGCCAATTGACGAGCGAAGCTGCCGAACTCTTGGGCCTTTCGACAGATTGCCTGGTCGTCGGCGGGGCCGGCGATTGCGCGGCGGGGGCCGTCGGCAACGGCATCGTCAACAAGGGAGTGATTTCGACGTCGATCGGCACCTCGGGCGTGATCTTCGCCCATAGCGACACGGTCGAGATCGATCCGCTGGGGCGGGTGCATACTTTTTGCCACGCCGTGCGCGATCGCTGGCACATGATGGGAGTAACGCTTTCGGCCGGCGGTTCATTGCAGTGGTTCCAGAACGAGCTTTGCCACACCGGCGGCAATAACGGCGCCGCCGCGACGAGCGACGATTACGAAGCCCTCAATCAAGAAGCGGCCGCGGCGCCCGCAGGCAGCGAGGGGCTCTTTTTCCTCCCGTACCTCTCGGGCGAACGAACGCCCCACGCCGATCCCGACGCCCGCGGCTGCTTCGTCGGGCTTTCCCTCTCGCACACGCGAGGGCATCTGCTCCGCTCGATCATGGAAGGGGTCACCTATTCGCTGCGCGATTGCCTCGACGTCATTCGTGGCATGGGCGTGCCGGTGCGCGAAATCCGCGCGTCGGGAGGCGGATCGAAAAGCCAGCTCTGGCGGCAGATCCAGGCCGACGTCTTTGGCCAGAAGATCTCGACGATCAACGCCGAGGAAGGCCCGGCCTATGGCGTGGCTCTCTTGGCCGCGGTGGGCGCCGGGGCGTTCAAAGACATTCGCGAGGCCTGCGCGGCGACGATCCGCGTCGTCGAATCGACCCCCGCCACCCGCCCTGCGCAAAAGACATACGATCGCGCGTTTCCGGAGTATCAAAAACTGTACGGTTCGCTGAAGGAGGACTTCAAGCGAATCGCCGCGCTGCAACGTTAGCGTGATTCATTCTCGCCCTGCGCGCCGCGCATTCTGGGCCAACACCAGGAGAACTGCAAAGTCCGGGGTCTGGCTCATTTTTCGGTTGCAGGGTTTTCCATTTTCGAAGATCCTTGCCCGAAAACATGTGCCTGACCCCCTTCCTCGGGACTTTGCAATCCTCCTGAGGCTAACACGGAGGAGCGATCGCGATGGCGAAGGCCTTGATTACCGGGGGCGCTGGCTTCATCGGCAGCCACTTGTGCGAGGCGCTCTTGGCGCGCGGCGACCAGGTGACGGCGGTCGATGACGAATCGACCGGCGCCTCCGAGAATCTAGCGAGTCTGGCGAGCCATCCCCGGTTTCGGTACGTGCGCGGTTCGGTCGCAGACCGCGAACTGGTGCGCGGGCTGCTGGCCGACGTCGACGAAGTCTATCACCTGGCCGCGGCCGTGGGCGTGCAATTGATCGCCAGCGATCCGATCCGCACGATCGAGACCAACGTCTATCCCACGGAGCTATTGCTCGACGAATTGGCGCAGCGCCGGGCCACCGGGGCGCCGATCAACCTCTTTTTAGCCAGCACGAGCGAAGTGTACGGCAAGAATCCGAAGTTGAGCTGGAGCGAGGAGGACGACCTGGTCTTTGGTTCAACGACCAAGCCCCGCTGGTCTTATGGCGTGTCGAAGGCAATCGACGAGTTTTTATCGCTGGCCTATTTCCACCAGCGCGGGCTGCCGGTGGTGATCGGGCGGTTCTTCAATGTCGTGGGACCGCGACAAAGCGGCGCTTACGGCATGGTCCTGCCGCGCTTGATCGACGCCGCGCTGGCTGGCGGCCCGCTGGTGGTGCATGACGACGGCCGGCAGGTGCGCTGCTTTGCCCACGTGGCGGACGTGGTGGCAGCGGTCATTGCGCTAGTGCGCGAGCCGGCGGCCAAGGGGCGCGTCTTCAACATCGGCAGCGATCAGCCGGTAAGCATCTTGGAGCTTGCGAAGCGCGTCGTAGCGGCGGCCAATCCCTCAGCGCTGATCGTGTTTCAGTCGTACGCCGAGGCCTATTCGGCCGATTTCGAAGACATCCGCCACCGCGTTCCCGACCTGACCCGAATCCGCGCCACGATCGACTACAAGCTACGCTACGACCTCGACGCGATCATCGCCGACGTGATCGCCTCACGCAGGAAGTGATCGCAATCGATTGCTGGAGTTGCGCGCAGCCGGCATCAGCCGTCGGTCGATTTCTTTTCGATGTGACCGCCGAACTCGTAACGCATCGCCGAGAGGAGCTTGTCGGCGAACTCTTCTTCGCCGCGCGACGTGAATCGCTGGTACAGGGCAGTGCTGAGCACCGGCGCCGGCGCTCCTTCTTCGATAGCTGCCATGATCGTCCAGCGTCCTTCGCCCGAATCGGAAACGCGGCCGGCGAACTTTGCCAGTTGCGGATCGCCCGTCAGCGCCGCCGCGGTCAGGTCCAACAGCCACGATGCAATCACGCTGCCGCGCCGCCAGACCTCGGCCACGTCGGCCAGCGGAAATTCATATTGATAATGCGATGGATCGCGTAGCGGAGTCGTCTCGGCGTCGACCGCGTGCGTGTTCTTGCCGACATTGGCGTGCTTAAGGATGTTCAAGCCCTCGGCGTAGGCCGCCATCACGCCATACTCGATGCCGTTGTGAACCATTTTGACGAAGTGTCCGGCGCCCGACGGCCCGCAATGCAGATAGCCCAACTCCGCGGTCCCTTTCATTTTTTCTCGCCCCGGCGTGCGCTCGATCGTGCCGACGCCTGGAGCCAGCGTCTTGAGAATCGGATCGATTCGACTGACGGCCTTGTCGTCTCCGCCGATCATCATGCAGTAGCCGCGATCGAGCCCCCACACGCCGCCCGAGGTGCCGACGTCGACATAATGAATGCCGCTCTTGGCCAGCGCGGCGGAGCGACGGAGATCGTCGATATAGTACGAGTTGCCGCCGTCGATCAGGACGTCGTCAGCTTTCAGCAGCGGCGAAAGCTCTGCGATCGAAGCATCGACCGCGGCCGCCGGAACCATCAACCACACGGCCCGCGGCGCTTGCAACTTGGCGACAAAATCGGCCAGCGACTTTGCGCCGGTGGCGCCTTCCTTGACCAGTTCCGCCACGGCCTGCGCGCTGCGATCGAAGACCACGCACGTGTGCCCGTTGCGGATCAACCGCCGCACCATATTGGCCCCCATCCGACCAAGGCCGATCATTCCTAACTGCATCGCAAATTCTCCTTATGCGTCAATTCCGCTCTCCCCTTGATCCATGGCAAAGGCTTACCACCTCTCGGGTTGGTTTGCAATGAGGAATGTGTTGACGCCATGCCAGCAATTCCTTCTCCCGCTGGGAGAAGGTGGCGAACGGCAGTTCGCCGGATGAGGGGAGAATCGGAGAAATAGGTGAACTCTTGAGCAAGGCTGATTGGCATCTCGACGCCCCCACGCGGCGCTCCCCCACCCTGCCCTCTCCCGGCGGGAGAGGGTTCGCGCGCGGGTGCTTGGCCTCCCGCGCTCGCGCCGGTTGCTTTACAATCGTGGATCGGACGCTCCTCAACCGTATCTTGCCCTCTCGAACCATTCGCAATGCCCCAGCGCGTCGTCTATTTCAATGGTCGATTTGTCCCCGAGGCCGAGGCGCGGGTTTCGATCTACGATTCTTCGCTCGTCATGGGAGACATGGCGTTCGAAGTGACGCGGACCGTGGGGCAGCAGCCGTTTCGGCTCGACGATCACTTGCGGCGTCTTGCCCACACGATGGCCGAGCTGCGGATCGACCCTGGACTTTCGGCAGACGAGTGGCGCTCAACCACCATCGAGACACTCGCGCGCAATCGATCGACCGAAGCGGCGAACGTCGACTGGAACATCATTCACAATGTCTCGCGCGGTCCGGCCGGCGCCTTTGCCGACGCCTTCGCCCCGGCCGACATGCGGCCCACGGTTATCGTGAGTTGTTATCCGCTCGTCGAGAAACTGGCGGCGCTCGCTCCCTGCTATGAACACGGGATCGACCTGGTTGTCCCACGCCAGCGATCCCTTCCCGGCCGCCTGCTGGACGACGCGCTCAAGACTCGCAGCCGACTCCATTATCAATTGGCCAATTTGCAGGCTGCCGAGATCCGCCCCGGCGCTTGGGCCGCGCTCGTCGATCCGGCGGGTCATCTGACCGAAGGGACCAGCGGCAACCTCTTTCTAGTTCGCGGCGGTGAATTGCTCACGCCCAAGGCCGAGAACCTGCTCCCCGGCATCACGCGGCAATTGGTGATTGATTTGGCCGAGCAACTGCGTCAACCGTGGCGCGAGGCCGACCTGACCGTGGCCGACGCTGCCGCGGCCAGCGAGATCTTCGTCACCAGCACCAGCATCGGAATTCTCCACGCGCGGACTTTCGAAGGAGTGAGCGTATCGGACGGTAGGCTCGGACCCGTCGCGACTCGGCTCCGCGCGGCGCTCGCCGAGTTAATGGGAGTCGATTTCGCCGCGCAGGCAGCCGAGTATGCACAGTTGCGCGCGGGACGACTCGCTGCGCTGGGGCCATCTCAAGATCCATGACGCATCTACCGTTTCCTCAAAGCCGATAAGGAACTCTTGCGTGGCTGAACCCATTATCAGCGTCTCTGGGCTGCGAGGCGTGATCGGCGAAAGTCTTTCGCCCGAGTTGGCGATGCGCTACGTCTGCGCATTTGCGCAATCGCTGCCGGCGGGCGCCGTGGTGATCACGCGCGATGGCCGCGCGACAGGGCCGATGCTGGCCCGCGCCGTCGAGAGTGGCTTGCAGGCGATCGGTCGAGACACAATCGA
>DASXPZ010000163.1:0-2031 GCA_036493275.1 Pirellulales bacterium | reverse complement strand
GACGCGATTCAGACGGCTGGCCTCGGCCGAGAGGTTGGCGCTGAAGCCCAGGTTGATTCCGTCCGTATCGCCGCCGGCGCGAACGCGGTAATTGCCCGGCGTTCCGGTGGCGGTGACCAGTACGTCGTTCTGTTGATTCGGAGACGGCCGCAGGCTTTCCCCCCGCGGAGTGGAGACGAGCACGGTGGAGAATCTTTTGGTGGGATCAATATGCAATACGGCGGTCTGTCCTGCGGCGTAATTTAATTGCCCTTCGTCACTGCCAACCAGATAGAGCATCAGCTCGTTGGTGAGCGTGAAGAAGGGCCACGAGCCGACGCCCCAGAGTTGGTTCCAGCGGTCGTCTTCGCTGGTGTCGGAGAGTTCCGAAACCGGAGTGGTCATCGTCACCACGCGGCCTTTGCCGAAGGGACGCTCCAATAGCGCCGGCCGATTGTTGACCAGCGACGCCACCACGCCGACGCCGTCGTGCAACTTGTCGAATTGCCAGGCCCGATAGATCGGAAAGTCTTCCCAAGGGATCTGGCCGCGCCGGCTGCGGAACCGGGCGAGCATCGGATGTTGGTCTTCGCCCGTCGTCAGATAGATCGTCCCATTCGGATAGAAGGCCTGGCGATCGAGCAGGCCAGGGAGCAATCCTTGCGCGGCCGGAGTGTTCATCCCGGCGATCGTCGCCGCAGGCCCCAAGAAAATTCCCAGGCCGCCGCCGGCGCGGGCAAAATCGCCCAATCGTTGCCAGACGTCTTCATCGATCGCCGGAGGATCGAGCAGGCAGATCGCGGCGTAGTCCTCGACGTTGCGCTTCGGCAGGTCGGCGAACGAGGCGACGTCGAACTCATAGCGCGCTTGCCCGTTGCGGCGGAACTCGCTCGGCGCGAGCGCCTGCGTGAAGTTCTCCGCTCGCTCGTCGATCGGCGCGCTCGCGACCACCAGCACCTTCCACGGCGGTTTGACCTGGACGGTGAAGTAGCGCGTGTTGTCGATCGACAGGCTGTCATCGCCGACGAAGCGGACGAAGCCCTGGTGCGTTCCTTCGGTCAGGCCAGTGATCAGCGGCAAATCGACCGATTTCGATTCGCCGGGGGCGATCTCGATCGTCAATTCTCCTCGCTTTTCGGATTGCCCGGCGGCGTCGGAAAGATAAAGCTCGACCAGGAAACTGCCCTGCATCCCTTCGGAATTGAGCGCTGTTCCGACGCGCAATGGACTGTTTCGGGCCAACGTTTGCCCGGAGAGTTGCAGTTCATCGAGCGACAGATTGCGTGGATCGGTCACGCCGACGTCGATGACGTAGACCCCCACGCCTTTCAACTCGGCGAGTTGCTGATGCAATCGCTCCGGCGAATCGACCTGCCAGGCGGGCTGGCTGAGATCGGTAAAAATGTAGACCTCTTTGCGCGTCAGCGGGCTTTCTTTTAGCAGCCGCAAGGCGCCTTCGAGCAACTCCGCCACGGGCCGGCCTGGGCCCGCGGTGTCGAGCCGATCGATGCGTTGGAGCGCCGTGCTCTGATCGATCTGGAAAACGGGGTCGCCCGGATTGGCGTCGATGATCGCCAGTTGGCTCTCGGCCGGCAAGCGCGGCAGCAGCCAGCGCGAAATATCTTGCGCCGCTTCGAGACGGGTTTTGTTTTCGTGCCGATACGCCATCCGCGGCGAAGTGTCGAAAATCATGGCCGCGGCAGTGGGGGCTTCGCTGTCGCCCAACATGCCGGCCGCGCGAATGCTGGGGCGCGCCAGCGCCATGGCCAGCAGGCAGATCGCCAAGACGCGCAGAGCCAGCAAAATCCAATGCCGCAACTTCATCCGCCGGCGGTTCGATTGCTGGCGTGCTTGCAGAAAGCGCAGCGCCGGAAATTCCAGCAGCTTCGGCTGCTGGCGCATGATCAAGTGGAGCACCACCGGAATGGCTGCTAACCCGACGCCCATCAGAATGGCGGGATTTACGAATTCCATGACGTTACGCGTGTTCCGTCGTTCGCGACATACGAGCACTGCTGGACAAGCCAGCAGTGGCACACCTGATGGCGCCAT
>DASXPZ010000162.1:0-5388 GCA_036493275.1 Pirellulales bacterium | reverse complement strand
ATGACACCGTACTAGAAACACGATCACTATGCTCCCTACTCTTCTTATCGGTTGTTGGTTGTACGCTAGGACTTTATGCTGCCAGAGCCGTGCCGGAACGCATCCGGTATGCCACTGGCTATTTGTTACTTTGTATGATTGTGATTTCAGTGTTTGAGATGTGGGACAGCTATGAAGGGGTCTCTGCTCGCATACCACCATCCTGGGCGCAAAAGCACAGGTGGCTAATACACGTTGTCATTGATCCAACATTATTCCCTACACTGCTGCTCATAGTGGGAGGCATAGCAGTTGTAGTGCGTATTGTAAACGGACATACGGTTAAATTTCAATTTTCCTTGTGGGACATGTTATTCTTTGTTTTCGCACTGGCTTTGTGCTTAGCTGAATGGAGATTCATGTCATTAGTGGTTCCGCGAATACTGGGTTCTGATGGAACTTTGTGGTGATCTTATATCGTGAAACCCGGTCGCTTAAGTTCAAGAAAAAGTAGGCGGTGCAGGGCTTTAAAGCTCGTTTCTTGAAACCGACGCATGTCGGAATGATATGTGCGTCTGCTCTCGCGTAAACCTTACTCGTAGTAAAGAAAGTACCTGTAGAAAGCAAAGGCGTTGTTGACTGTGCGTGGCTTCGCACGTTCGATCCAAAAATGTGCCCTCCTAGCAACGCGGTACGGGAGTACGTTAGGATCGCCCGAGAAATAACTTCGGGGATTTGAAACGGTTATGCTGGGAGGGGTGAAAGGGCATTGTTGGCTTGGAGGTTGTGTGATGAATCCCTATGCGGTTTCCGTCAAGCGTCACATGAAGTTGTTGTATGACTCACTTTCGGAGAAGGATCGGCGACGTTACGCGGCCGTCGAGGCGGAGAAGCTGGGACACGGTGGCGTGCAATATGTCGCCGAGTTGTTCGGCTGCGACGCCGAGACGGTTCATCACGGCCACCAGGACATGGAACAGCTTCCCACCGACGAGGCGGCTGGCCGTGTCCGAAAAAAAGGGGGGCCGTAAGCAAGCTATCATGGCCCAGCCCGGGTTGCAGGAAGCGATCGAAGCAGCGGTCGCCACGCGGACCGCCGGCTCTCCTATGGATGAGCGCATCCGCTGGACGAATCGGTCGCCCGCCGAGATTGTCTCCGAGGTGGTCGCTCAAGGCTTCTCGGTAGGCGCTGACACGGTACGGAACGAACTAAAGGGGACGGGAGTCAAATCAGCCGCGGATCAGTCTGCAACGGCTCACTCGTTCTCGACCGGAACGACACAATCCATTTGGCAGCCGCCGGATGAATCCGGAACGCTCGTGAGAATCGGCGCCCCTACCGCATTCCCTTGTGCTCGATCTTTTGCCAGTACTTGGCAAAGTTGCCGTTGAAGTGGGGGTCGTTGTCGTCGTCGTGGCATTTGACGCAGACGTTCAGTTCGACCGTGGCTTGCGTCAGGCGTAGCGTTTGACGTTGCTTGTCGCGTAGCGCCAGGTCTCGGCCTGTTTCGGCCGCGACGTGGGCTCCGCCCGGCCCGTGGCAGTTTTCGCAGCCGTTGCCTTGTAACTGAGGCGTTTCGGCGAGGCTGACGTAGCCACTCTGGTACGGGTAGAATTCCTGCGCGTTCCAACCGGTGGTGTGGCAGCTCAGGCATTCCGGATCGTGAATTCGCGGCGGGTTCGCTTTGACCAGCGACTCGGTGGCGTGGGCGTGTTTCGACTTACTCCAGATATCGAAGGCGATTTTGTGGCACTCGCCGCACTTCGTCGAGCCGACGAATTGGCCCGTCGCGTCCCCTGGCCCTTTGGCGCGCGGATGAATCTTGGGGCGAATGCCGAGGTTCTCGAAGCCAAGCTGCTCTAACTGACCTTGAAAGGCGACCATCAAATCGAGCATGTCTTTCGAGTCGGCAAAGCGCGCGTCGAGCGGCACGCGCTGATAGCGGACCGGTTCCTTGGCGTCGTCATACAGCCCGAGCACGATGGCGTACTTTCCCTTCGAGCCGACTTCGATCAACAGCGTATCGGTCCCTTCGAGTCGCTTCGGCAGATTCGGCGGGACCTCGGCGCCGTCGGCGGTGACCACGATGCTGAACGCAGGGAACTTGCGGGCGAGCGCCTCGGATTCTTTCTGCGTGGCGTGCGAGAGCAGAATCAATCGATCGCAGCCGGCGGCCTTCAGCTTGGGCATGACCGCGGCCAGCGACGCTTCGGCCGGCGATAGTTTGAGTTCGCTGTTGTTGATCTCGCGCTGATAGGCGTCTCCCAGAATGGAAGTGACGCCGATCTTCATGCCTCCCTCTTCAATGATCCGAAACGGCTGCGTCTGGTCGAGCAGGTTAACGTTGGCCGAGACAAAAGGGCTGGGACTATCCTCGCGCGAGGTGACCGAGATCAAATCGGTCGCCGGCAGGCGCAGATCCTTCGGACCGAAGGCGATCGCCGCGTAGCCCATCTTCTGCATCGCTTCGCCGGTGATCTGGTACTTCAACTCGGCCTGGCGTCCAAAGCGATCGACGATGCCGCCCAGATCGACCGCGACGGTCGGCCAGCCATCGGCCGCGAGTTTTTTGAAGAAAGAATGGCGGCGCGCCAGGCCGCCGAGTTGATTCTCGCGCCCCGTGCAACCGCAGGGCTCGATGTAGCCGTTTTGATCGCCCGTGATGACCAGCGCCAGCTTGGGCTTGGGCCAACCTTCGAAGATTTTTCCGTTGGCGGCAATCGGATCGATCGCCGGCCGCTTGGCGTCGCCATAAGGAACGGATTGCGCGGCGGCGGCCGGATCGGCAGATTTCAGGTCGAGCGCGCCGGTTCCGGAGGTGACGGCCGATTCTGCCCCCGAATTGGCGACGGGCTTGGCTTTGGTCTCACTGCTGGGAGTCTTCGCGCCGCCGCCGGCCGGGCAACCGGCCAGAGAGAGCAACAACACCGTCCAGAGTGGCACGGTCAATAGCGAGAGCGAAAGGGCGACGTTGCTGCGGATGTTCATGATGCGCGAACCGGGTTGCGTTTCTCGTCCCTTGCCCGCAAGGCGTCAGGCGGCGACGCCCGTCAGTCAACAATGGCAAACGTGACGGCCACGACGATCTGCCCAACCGCGGGGTCGTTGGTGTCGATCCTGATTTTAGCGCTCGGGCCCTGCTCTGTCCCCAGGCGGCTGACGATCGGGGCGCCCGTGGGGATTTCGATTGCTAGCGGAATCATCACCACATTCCCCAAGTCGGAGGGCTCGCCCAGGGTCGCCTGCAACTCTTTTGGATCGGTTTTTGGGGCTTCCAACTTGAGCTCATTGCGATGCGGTCCGCGGATCATCAGTTTTAATTCACGCTTCACGCCCTCTCCCTTGCGGACGCTCCCCAGCCGGAGGACATTCTGGTCCGAATTCCACCCCGGCGGGCCGACGATGTTGACCGGGCTTCCCACTTTGCCGCCGATTCGCAACTCGGCCGGAGGCGTGTTGGGGACGTTCGTTTCTAAGCGGATCGTCTGTTCGATCGGCCCGGTGGGAAGGCCCGGCCGCACGGTAACCAGGATCTCGCAACCTCCCTTATCGCCCGGCGCGAGTTGGTCGGCCGGAAGTGGGCTCCATTTCACGTCGTAGAACTCGGCGGTCTCGGGCTTGGAGAAAGTATGATTCAGAATCTGCAAGTCTTCGTGCACCGAAGTGAATAGTCGCGACTTGCCGGTCATTTCTTCCTCGCGCGTCAGTCCGGTGAAGACGATCTCGGGCGGGTTGAGGCTCAACGACTGCACCAAGAATCCGTCGACGGTCAATTCGAGCCGGCGATGCTTCGGATCGTTCGTGAAGATGGTGGCGGTCTGGCGGAAGTGGGGCTCTTCGCCTTTGGCGCGCCATTCCAATGTCACGTCGGCGCTTTCGCCCGGCTGAATGTCCGAGTCTTCGAGACTGCTGAGCGTGCACTTGCAGCTCGTCGGCCCTTTTCGCAGGCGAAGCGGGTAGTCGCCGCCGTTTTTGAATTGGAAGGTGTGAGTTCCCTTGGCGCTCCGTTCCATGAAGCCGAAGTTGTAGCGCAGGTGATCGACTTCGACCTTCGGCTGGGGGCCCTTGGCCGGAGGGAGAGGCGGCATGCCGGGCTGATCGGGCGGCTGGCCGAGCGACAACTCGCTGCGCGTTACGGCAAACCCTGTCTGCCACAAGGCCGAGCCCAGCCCGATCGCCAAACCGATCGCGATCGAGCCGAACATGAACCAGGGGAGTTTCATCAGGTGAATACCAGGTTGCGAGTCACGCAGTTCGCCCGATGAGCGGAGGATAGACCACTCTCCGTGGACGCGGGCATTACGATTGGGCGAAGCAGTGCGACAGTTCCGGACGCTCGGCAAGCTGGGCTTGGCCGCCGATTTCAGAGGAGACATACGCCATGACAGGCGGCGTCTTTTAATTCTAAGTTTTCTGCGTCGGATGAGCAAATCCGGGGCGACAGGCCAGGGTAAGTAGACTGTCCTGTGGCTGGGGTCTTTGACCCCGGAAGTAGCTCGATGAAGACCGGCCTCGCAGAGGCCGGCTACAGAAGGAAGGAGACAGGCGCTACTTCGTCTTCGATTTTGGTTTGGCCTTGGCTTCTTTCGCCGCGAGCTTGGCGGCCTTGGCGTCGGCGGCTGCTTTTGCTTTGGCTGCTTTTGAGTCGGTTGCGGCCTTGGCCTTTGCTGCTTTGGCGTCGGCCTTGCCCTGGGCTTTGGCGGCCTTCGCTTCCTTCTTATCGAGCTTGGGGCCGGCGGCTTTGGAAGCAGCCGCTTTGGGCGCCTTCGACTTGGTGAACGAAAGCCCGAACAGGCCGCGCTTCTTGGCTGGCGCGGCCTCTTCCTCTTCGGCGTCGGGCGCCGGTTTTGCGGCGGGCTTTGTCTTACTCTTGGCGGCCGGTTTTTTCGCGGCGGCTTTTTCCTTCTTGGGTTTCTTCGAGCGGGAGAACGACAGGAAGCTGATGCCGAACAGCCCGCGCTTCTTGGCGACCGGTTCCTCTTCCGTCTCTTCGGTCTCCTCCTCGTCGATCGGCTCGAACGTCGCCGGCTCGTCGACCGGTTTCACCTGCTTCGCGGCGGGTTTGGCCGTAGGCGCGGCGGGCTTGGCCGTTTGGGCGGCTGGCTTAGCGGTTGGCGTCGCCGGCTTGGCCGCTTGAGCGGCGGGCCTGGCCGGTTGCGCCGCTGGGGCTTGTGCCGTCGTTGGTTTGTTCGCCGCAGCCGCGGGGGACGCCGCTCCGGCCGGCGCGAAGAGACCCTTCACGTTGACGCACTTGGTCCACGGTCCCTCGGGCTTCTGCGATATCTCATCCTGGGGAAGCACCTTACCGGAGGTCGCCAACTCCTTCAGCTTGGCGGCCGCGACCGGGCCGAGTACCTTTTCTCCGCGACGAACGTAGTAACCCGACATGTCTCACTCCAGGAAATTAG
>DASXPZ010000161.1:0-6280 GCA_036493275.1 Pirellulales bacterium | reverse complement strand
GGCGGCGGCGGTGGCGGAGGCAAGACACCGTGCGCCACTATGTTTCCCGCGAAAGTGTAGTCCGCCGTAAGTCCCGTAGAGGGATCGAACTGAGTTGTCGTTCCAGAAATCGGAATGGATAAGTCCACATTGCCGCCGGAAACATGCACATTGCCTGGCGAGGCGCTCATATCGCCCGCAGAGCCGTAGAATCCGCTCGATCCAGAGATGATCGTTGGGATTGCGTAGTCAAACGTGCCGCTCGACGTAAACGTCGTGCCAACGACAGGAAAATCTCCGGATCCGTCGATGGGTTGATAACCGCCGCCATAGAAGTTGGCGGTCGAGTTGCGGAAGGCCCCCTGTGCGACTTGACCCGCGACAGCCGTCAAATCGACAAACGCGGCAAAGTTGGCCGGCAGACCGCCCGGATCAAACGGCCCCGGCTGGCTTAGAACACCGATGCTCGCGCTGGAAAAGTAAATGGACGAGTACGAGCCGTACGTGCCGTACAGGGTGGTGTAGAGAGACCCGTTCAAAGCCTCAGTCATGCTACCCGGCGTTTGTTCGATGAAAGGGTAGACCGTGCTCGAATCTGGATCTGGATCGCGTATGTCGCCACCAAGAGTGAAATAGCTCAGCGACGGATCGATCGTGAACGTGATGCCCGTGTAGGATTGGCCCCAAGACGACCGGACCATTCCGGTGGCCGCTACGACCGCGAATAAGATCGTAGTGGCATGAGAGCGATTGACCTTCATTAGCAGCCCCTTTTTTTTTCACTGCCTTTTAAAATGAGCCTGGAACTGGTCCAGGACAACGTTGCACCACATGGTACAGATCATACTCCCCATTGCAAGTACTTTTTGGAGATATCCCTAAAGTTAGGTATGTGGGAGTCGCGTTAGTCACCCATCAGCCCGAAGGTCGAAATTGTCGCCCGGAAATAGGCCGCATCTCAAGCTACGGCCTAGGTTTCTGACCGCGTTTGGGTGGACCGGGAAACGAGCGGATTCCCAAAGTGGCGCGCCTTCAAAACCCAATACGGAGCGTGTCCTTGGCTTTGCGGTGGATGCTGCAAGCCGTCGGGAGAAGGACATTCAATCGACGGCGCCGATTGCCGGGAGGCGCTCTGAATAGATTATTCGCGCGGCTTGCTGGTGATCAGCATGGCTCGCGGACGGACTGCCATCTGCCACCGATCGCGGAGTGCCGATCGCTGCAGCGCGTCCGCGGCCTCGGTCGGGGTGAGACAGCCCGACACCGATCGCGCCCAGACGCTTCCGACTCGACGAGAAAGAAGAAATCGCCCCACCAGTACAATCAACTTGCCCTGCCACTTCATGTCTCGGCGATCGTCTCCGATACAGAACACGCCTCCAGGTTTGAGCACTCGGGCGATCTCATCGAGCGCGCGCTCCGGCGGGTCCCAGTAGTGCAGGCTTTGGAACGAGAAGACGACGTCGAAAGAGTTGTCCGTCAGTCCCGTCATTTCCGCGGCATTGCCCACGGTGAAATTGACACGGTCGGCGACCCCTTCTCGGGAGCTGTTTTCGTTGGCAATCTTGATGAAGGCCGATGAGATGTCGAGACCCGTCACGCGCACCGCCGGACGCGACTGCGCCAGTTGGATTCCGATCCAGCCCGGGCCGGGCCCAATCTCCAGAACGTTGGCGGGTTGCGCGGGATCGAGCTGGCTGAAGAGATAGTCCAGGATCGGCCGGAAGTCCGCTGTCTCTTTGCCAACTTGAGAGTTGTACTCGGCCGCGAAATCCGGCTGCCCGAATAACGGCTTGTCGAGTATCACTCTCGCAGGCGGACGGCGTGAAAAAATGGCCATGGCAAATTCCGGTGATTTCTCGGTCCCGTCAACGAATGGGCGCCGGTTGATTCGACAGAGTTATGTCGGTGCTCGAATCAAAGCCTATTGACGCGAACACCATTGCATGTCGGGTTGGGTAGAGCGGCGCCGCTACTCTGCCAGCCAACCCGAAAGGTCTCGCAGGCAGTGGGTGTAGATTTCATAGTCATGATGAAATTGGTCGGCCAGACGATAGATGGCGCCCTTGCAACTGGGCGTGGCGACACGTCGCCGCGCGTTGAACCGGCGAACGTTTTTCGTAGTGAGTTCTTCCCCCTGCAGATAGGCCACAATCGCGTTGGCTTGCTCGGAAAAAATCGGCCAGCATGAGCGCAACCCGACGGTTTCCGCAAGATAAAATAGTCCCGGTTCGCTAGGGTGAAAGATGCGGAAGCTCAGTGCGTCGGCGACCTCGTCGACCGAGGCGCCCGGATGGCACAGCAGCGGATAAGACCGTCCAAAGCCCGTCGCAAAAATCACCGCGTCGATCTGCTCCGGCTCATGCTGAGGGTTGGCGAAGGTTGCCGTGCCGCCCGTCAGGCTGAGCAGGTTCGAGCGCGCTACGACGCTGCCCGAACGGAGGCAGGAGACAATTCCACGATCGATGATCGCCATCTTGTCGTGCAGCCCATGCCTGGGCTTTGGCATGCCGAGACGTTGAAAGCCGCCAATTTTCCCCCAGCGAAACATGTGGAAGAAACCATCGCGATACCAATCAGGCATCCAACTGGTCTCGTAACCCAATTTGTCGACCGGCACGCCCATCAAGACTTGGGGAACGAGCCACGGAGGAGTACGAATCGCCAACAAGGTCCGCTTTGCGGCGGAACATACTTTTGGCGCGATGTCCGAACCCGAATCGCCCAGACCCACGAACAACACACGCTTGCCTGCAAAACGCTCGGGACTTTTATATTCCGACGAGTGCAGCACATCGAGCCCCGCGGCTTGCGCCTGCGATTTTAGTTCCGCTGGCACACGGCTCTGATGCTTGTTGTGCGCTCCTGTCGCAAACACGATGCCGCGGAACTCTTGCTCGTATTCGTGGCCCGAATCGGTCGATCGCATTGTCGCTATCCAGGCGCCTGCCGCCGATTTGCGCGCGTCGACAAACGAAGTGTTGAACTTGATCTTGGCCAACAGTCCCCGAGACTCAGCAAAGCCCGCCAAGTGGCCCAGGGCCATCTGGTGCGGAACGAAGTTCGGTGTCCCATTGGACATCGGCGCGCCCACATACGTCGTGAAGCGAGAAGTAACCGTGCACAAGCCCTCGTAGGCCGAACTGAGCGGGTTCGAAATGTCCCACAGTCCACCAACCCCGCTGTGGCTTTCGATGCCGACGAAATCGATGCCGTGTTTCAACAGCGCGGCCATGCCCGATAGACCAGCCGGACCCGCGCCCACCACCAGCAGAGGAAGGTTAGCGACGGTTGGCGGGGCTTCGATCGCAGGGCCCGGATCGGGAGTCGCCAGCCATTTCGCGAACACGCTACGCTTGGGCATCAGGTCAATCTTTCTGTTCTTCGATGCTCCTCCGTGAAGCGAATCTGAGCTGTGATCCGGGTTCCTGCCGCCGGGCTAGTCTTTCGACTAGAAATGCGAGCCTCCCACTCGGGACCGAGCCGAATCTAATTCAAAGATCCAGGTCAGATGGAGACAGCTTGGGGCCACCCATTCTAACAAGATTCGCCATATTAACATCGTCCCCCTTCGCGCGCCTAGCGTGGTGAGCGAGGGGCTAGTCGCCCCGGCCCAGGCCCCCTCTAGAAACGCCATTTGCCGTGAAATGGCGTTTCCCTGACGTTGGCCACGCCGCGGACGATCCACCCCCCAGCCAGTGCGGTTGCGGTCGAGACTGAACCGGGACTCGCTGCGATTCCCCTCGTCGGCGACGGCCTTGCTCAAGCCATCGGATTCGCCGGCCTTCGACGTAGGCTGCAAAAGCCACGGCTCCCGGGCCCGCAAGAAACAAGAGCTCAGTGTCGCTATTTGCCCTTGTCGGCGCCTTCGCCAGTCTTCGCCTTCAAGTCTTGCGTGAGCTCCCGTACCTTTTCCTTCGCTTTTTGTTCATCCTGCTGGAGCTTGTCTTGGTTGACGGTAAACCAGCCCCGGTAGAACCCCACGCCGACGATTCCGACCACGACGACTAAGAGCGAAATAAATAACTTCTTCATGGCGTCTCCTAAGATGGCAAATATTTTTCTGCGCTCCTGCGCAGCATTCGTTCGGGCGGCGCCCTGACCGAGGCCAAGCCGCGATCACGCGGCGTTGATCGCGAGTCTTGCTACCTGCGGGCGATTCGACCCCCTGCATTCATTCTAGAGGTTCGCGACACAGATCGCGCCATGAATCGAGGGGTCAAAGTCACGCGCCAAAGTATAAGGAGAGCCTGCTCGCAACCGAAATGCGTCACCGGCAGTGGAGCAAAGTCGTGTTGAAAATGCAAAAAGCTTCGTCGTAACTACTTACGACGAAGCTTCTCTAGTGGAGCGGAAGGGAGTCGAACCCTCGACCTCTGCATTGCGAACGCAGCGCTCTCCCAACTGAGCTACCGCCCCGGTTCGGGGAAACCGCTAATTTTAGGCCCCGTTCGACGGGTTGTCAAAAGGCCCTACTTCGCCGGCGGTTGCGTTTTCAACGCCTCATCCACTGCCGCGCTCAATTCTTTCAGACCGATCTGCCGGTCGACGTCGTAAAAGCCGACGTGGTAGTGCGTCACTTTGCCGTCGCGACCAATGACCACAAACAGCGGCAGCGCGGCGCCCGCCGTGCGCGGGTCGCCGATAGCTTTGATCAGTTCACCGCCGTCGAGCGCGATCGGGTAGGTGAGATTCATGAACGCCTTCAGCTTGCGGACGCCGGTGGTCGCCGCGCGGCGTCCGGCCTCGTCGGCCAGGCGAGGATCGACCGCCACGCCGTAAACTTTCACTCCCTGATCCTTGCGCTTCTGAAACAAAAACTCGAGATAGCCGACCTGCCCGTACGGCTCCTTGAGGGGCTGATCTTTGTAATCCCAGAAATGAAGCACCGTCACCTGGCCGACGAGATCTTTTTCTGTCAATGATCCGCCGGCGAGCCCTGGCAAGGAGAAAGGAGCGAGCGGCTTTCCCAATTGGCGGGCGACGAGCGCCGCGATTTCATCCGCGCGGCCCCCTTGCGCTTTCGAATCGCGCGTGGCGGCGGCCAGTAGCGCGGCCAGCGGACTGCCGGCGGCGCGGCGCTCGATCTCCGGAAGCGCTTCGGCCAGTTGCTTGAGTTGCGCGGGATTCCACGCGCCGTCGGGCGTGCGCGTGGGGCGTTGCAGTTTGCCGCGCAGCTCGAGCAGTCGCGCGATCGTTCCTTCGGTCGTGGCTAAGGCTTCAGCCGAAAGGTCGGCCACGCTGGTGAGCTTCATCGCCAGTTCGTACTCGGAGCCCATGTTCATGAAGACGCGCTGATTCTGCGCCAGCAGCAGCGGCGCCGTTTTATCGATCTGCAAATTGCGCTGCACGCCGTAGCGATTTTCGACTCGGACTTGCCAACCTTCGCGACCGTCGGCTTTGCGCTCCCCTTGCACAGAGTAATCTTCGCCGGCGAGCGACCATTTTACGCCCGCCGCAAGCGGCTTTTCGCTCGGCGCGAGCGGCGGAGGCAATGGGACGACGCTTTCGCCGTCGCCGTAATCGTAGAGCAGCGCAGGTCCGACGTCGCCGGCCACCGCCACTCCTTTGGCGTCGAGCGATAGCTGGCCGAACCGATCGGGCCAGGGCCACGCGCCGGGACCCTGTTCGTCGACAAGCCACAAAAGCTTCGCGCCCGTCTCATCGGCCTTGACGACAATCCAACGCAGGTCGAACGATTTTGGCTGCGGGGCATTCGCTGCGCCGTCCGAATCGCGCAGCGCGACCGTGCCGTGGTAGGTGAGCTGTTGACCGGGCCGAATCCCGGGCGCCGCCGCCAAAACGGCCGAAATCAACACCGCAGGCGTGATGGCGGAAGCAAGCATGGTGAGTTCCTGATGGCCAGACAAAAAAAGACGAAAGAATATGCAGCCCGGTAGCCCCCCTCCTCGCGGGTGGTAACCGTGCGAGTCCTAAAACCTAGCGTAGCCCCTATTGTCCGCAAAGGAGCCAGATAAATCTACCATTAGATGTAGGCACACTTCCCCGAATGGCCAGTTGCGGGCTGTTATGACGCGAAGCACAATCATTAAGGCGCTCATCTTTGTGGCGGAGTGGGCCCGCGGCGCTTATTAGGGGCTGGCGCCCAGCGTGCGAGTTTGGGGCTTTTGTTCTTTTTGGTCGGCGGTCGAATCGCCGATTGACACTTAGAACCGCGGCGTATCGGATTCGTTTCGCCACTCTTATCATGCCTTGCGCCACGACGTGGATAGCGTGGAATTCGATTCGCGAGGGGACGCTCCGCCTCCTCGTCCTGCTTGCGATCCGCAAATTCGGCCTG
>DASXPZ010000160.1:0-3797 GCA_036493275.1 Pirellulales bacterium | reverse complement strand
AGTTGCGACGAGACGAGCACCGATCCGTTACCGACCGTCGCCGAGGCCATCGCGGCAATCTTCCAGACGCGGACCTCAGCCCCGCTGTTGGCCGTCAGCGGCATCACCACATCGTTCTGCCCCTCGGGAATCGTCACCGAGCTCGGCGAGCCAACCCCTGGCGGGTTGTAGAGCATGTAGACCGAGATCGGCGCTTTGAAGCCCTCTTTGCGGGTCGCGTGAATCTTCAGATCCATCGAGCCGTCGCGGACGATGGGGACCTTCGGCTGCACGATTTCGATCGAGAAGGGAGACGCTTCGGTCACGGCCGTCGCCAGGCGTTCGCCGGCGTGCGTCCAGACGTTGATGTTGTTCTGACCGCGGACCATCGACGTGGTCTGCTCCAAATGCCCTTCGATGTTCTGGGCCGGATCAACGTGCTTTCCGACAATGTCGGTCAGGCGGCCGGCGAGCGTCGCCTCGGGCGCGGCCGTGAGCAGCACCGGGATTTGCGTCTGGTTCGCGGGCATTTTATCGGTCTCGACCGCTACGCCCGGCGGAAGGTCCTTGAGATCAATCGAGAGGTCTCCGCCGAAATCAGCTCTCGACGCGCTGACCAAGAACGCGGTCCGATTCGCTTGAGGCACGCTGACCGTCACGTCGACATATTGCTGCCGCTCCGGCAACCCCATCACCAGCCGCGGCCGGATGGGGGTAATCTCGACGCGATAGGCGAACTCGGGCCCGCCGCGACGAAGATGATCTTGCACAATGATCACGTACTGGTCGTCTTCCGGCGCCGTGAAGCGGACGTAACTGTCGGGGCCGCCGCTATCGTCGTTGCCGGCCACTCCCTGCCCGGCGATCCGATTGATATTCAGCACCGGATCGAGCGGCGAGCGAATGCCGCGCCCCAAGACGCGAATATCGTACGCCTGCCCTTTTTTGGCGGCGAACTTGAAACAATCAACGTCACCGGGCTGACCGATCACGCCGCCCAGCGCTATTGGCGCTTCGCACGGCGTGGCGGTGGCGGCGTCTGCGTTTGGCTCGACTTCGAGCGTATTGCCCAGTTCGCCCAGGCGAAAGACGTTGGGCGAAGGAGAAATGCCTTTGTCATCTTGCGCGAAGAGGCCGAATTTCGGCATGGGACCCGCCGGAAGCGTCACTTTGTCAGTCCGTTCTCCCAGCACGTCTCCCAGCCAGCGGACATCGACGGTCTCGCCGAACTTGCCGCCGGCGGGGACGATCGCTCGCGGGCGCGGAAAGCGTCCGACGTGAAGCCGATACATGCAGGCGCCCGACCCGCCATAGGCGGTTTCGCGGAGTTGAATCACATACGTGCCGTCAGCCGGCGCTACGACCGACGCCACGGCGTCTTGCCACACTAGGGCGGCGTCATCCGAGCTGGCCAGCTCAAAACGCTGCATGTCCATGATCGCCACATAAGGATCGAAGAAGGCGTAGCCGAGACGAATCCCCTCGACTTCGGCCGTGATGCGTTCTCCCTTTTTGGCTTCGACCAGAAAGTAATCGACGTCTTCGTTTTCGATCACGCCATTGATCGTCGTGTCGAGCGCGATCTTTTGCGGCTCGGTGAATTGGCTGTTCGGCTCGACCTCTTTGGCCTCAGGCAGCGCGCCGACGTAAAACGTCCGCAACTCGCTGATGCCCGACGCCGTGCGGATCCGCATGGAGTGTTGTCCCAGTCGGCAATCGGGGGCAATGGCCAGTTTCGTTTTCACCGCGCCGTCGGCCGCTTCGAGGCTTTTGACCGAAATGCCCGGATAGAGGAACAGGATCTCTTGCGCGTCGGCCAAACGGGCGCCGTTGAACGTGACGTCGATCTCGGTTCCACGCTGAGCGCCATTCGGCGAAACCGAGCCCAAGCTCGGGCTGGCGGCGTGGGCCGAAGGCGTCGCGAGCGTCGCCAACGCCAGCACGGCGATTGCCACCCAGACGCGTGAACTTTGCAGAACGGCTCGATCACTCATTTCAAACTTCCTCTTTGCTGACTGCGCAACACGAAGCTTTGGGGCCGCTGATTGAACCGACTGGCGAATTACCTTCAGATGTTGGCGCGACGACTGCGACGTCGTTCGCGCAGATGTCGGCCTCCGCTTAGGCCAGCAGTTCTTTGCGCACTTTTCCGCCGTCGACGATTTCGATCGGGCGGTTGCCTGGCGCCATCAATTCCTTGTCGGCCACAATCCCCAACTGGTTGTAGATCGTGGTGGCCAAATCGGGCGGCTCGATCGGGTTGTCTTCCGGCTCGCTCGCCACGGCGTTCGACGATCCGCAGATCGTGCCGCGCTTGATTCCGCCGCCAGCCAGGGCGACGCTGAAGACCTTCGGCCAGTGGTCGCGGCCGGCGTTGCCATTGATCTTGGGCGTGCGGCCGAATTCGCTGGAGACCATGATCAAGGTCTCGTCGAGTTTTCCCATCCGGTCGAGATCGCGGACCAGCGCCGCAAAGGCCTGGTCGAATGCCGGCAGCGCGCCCCGCATGCCGCCGGCGATGTTGGTGTGCATGTCCCAACCGCTGTAAGTGAGCGCGACAAAACGAACCCCAGCGACCACCAATCGACGAGCCATCAACATGCGTTGACCCGCCTCGTTGCGGCCATATTCATCGCGAATCGCCGGGGTTTCGGCCTCGATATTGAACGCCTCGCGGGCGTCTGGCGAGCTAATCAGGCTGTACGCCCGATCGTAGAACGTGTCCATCGCCGTCAGTGCGTCCGACTTTTCTTTGACTTTGAAATAATCGTTCACCGCTTCCAGGGCCGACTTGCGGCGCGAGAAGCGCGCCTCGTCGACCCCGCCGGCCATGTTCAAGTCGCGGACCTTGAAGCCGTTGGCGGCCGGATCGGCGCCGAGGCTGAATGGCGAGAACGACGAACTCAAATAGCCGGTTCCGGCGAACTCGTTCGGCTGGTTTGGAATGCAGACGTACGGTGGCAGATTGTTGCGTGGGCCGTACTCGTGGCTCACCACGCTGCCCATGCTCGGGAAGATCAACGCCGGCGAAGGCTTGTAACCGGTGAACATGTTGTGAGTGCCGCGCTCGTGCGCCGCTTCGCCGTGCGTCATCGAGCGAATGATCGTGATCTTGTCGGCGATCTCGGCCGTTTTGACCAGCGGCTCGGCAAACTGATGCCCCGGAATCTTCGTGTCGATCGGCTTCAATTCGCCGCGGTATTCAATCGGCGCGAACGGCTTCGGATCGAATGACTCCTGGTGGGCCATCCCGCCCGGCAGAAAGATGTGAATCACGCTCTGCGCTTTGGCGGGAATCTTTTCGTAGTTCTTTTGCTCGGCCTGCGCCTGCTTGACGCGCAAGAAAGTGGGGAGGCTGAGTCCAAGGCCGGCGGCCCCGACGGTCAGAAATCCTCGACGACCTGTGCGAAGCTGAAACATTGGTGTTCTCCTATTGAAACTCCGTGTTCGCGACAGACGGCTACTCCACCGTCAAACGAAGCGATCGGGCGATAGCGATTCGGATCGCAATTTCCTCGGAGGCAGGGGACCCAGCGTCCAGCTAGCAGGCGTGTGGGAGCCAGATGGAGTTCGGGCGGGTGGGCTTGTTCAGGCGGGCGCATTACTCAGAGGAAAAGAGTAGCAGCCTGCGGCGCTAATTGTCAACCAAATGCGCAAGTAAACTTTGATATGTACATTTGTTGATATATCAAGGAACAAGCCTGCCGGAGAGGGAAAGGGCTGTGAGCGACTGGCAGTCGGGAACGCCGCGAGAAGGGAGGAATCGCCGGCAAGAGATGTCGCGGCGCCAGACTCTGCGCAGAATCGAAAACGGCCCG
>DASXPZ010000159.1:0-1604 GCA_036493275.1 Pirellulales bacterium | reverse complement strand
TAGATATCCGGCTGGCTGAGAACTCGATCGAAACGGAATGAAGCACATGGCAAAGATCCGTGTTCCTGCATTGCTCTCGATGGTCGCGCTCACGTTCTGCGCAGCGCCCCTGATATCCTTGGCGCCGGTCGGCCGCGCCGGCGCTGCGGACGACCCGAGCCCATCAACGAACGCGATCGCCGACGCGGAAGGCGCGCTCCGCGTCCCCGCGGATTATCGCTCGATGTATGAATACTTGGGGGCTTGGGCGATCGCCGCCGATCAGGGCCCGGGATCGAAGCAGCTCCATTCGGTCTATGCCTCACCCGGCGCCGTCACCGCATTTCGGACGAATGGCCACTTCCCGGATGGAGCCGTTCTAGTGAAGGAGGTTTATGAGACGGCCACAAGTCCCATGACGACTGGCACTGTCAGTCATGCGGAGACGCTGGCGGGCTGGTTCGTGATGGTCAAAGACAGAAAAAACAGCCATCCGCAAAACAAGCTATGGGGCAGCGGATGGGCATGGTCATGGTTCGACGCCGCCAATCCCTTGAAGACGACATCCACTGATTACACGACGGATTGCCAGCCTTGCCACATTCCCGCGCAGTCGACGGACTGGATTTATACACAAGGGTACCCGGTTCTGCACAAGTGAGTTTGCCCTACCGGACGATGTGGCGGTCAGACGAACGGCGATGTCAGTCTGGTCGTGGCAATCGGCGCTGACGCGCGCCGTGATCGCATTCGAGCTGCGCTCGAGATGGAGGGCGTCGCCCTACGAAACGCGTGCGCTGGCCCTTTAAGAGGCCCCGTCTGCCCTTGTGAGCCGGCCCGGAGAGCCACGGCTTGTGTTCGATTGCCCGTGTGAAGCCAGGCGGCCGCATTCAATTGTCGCGGTCACGTGCGAGGGGTTCCGGCGTGGTGGCGACATGCTGCGCCCGCTCGTCGCCCTTCAGTCCTGGAAACGGCGCGAACCGAGCCGGGTTCAAGGAGACGGTTTTCCCGCCCGCGGCGTGTTCGTAAGGACACACCCGGTCAATCTCGAAGCGTGCCGACGGACAGAAGCAACGCCCCACAAGACGTTGCGACTCCACCTAGCGTTCCCATCATCACGGCGGCGTCGAGCACGTGGGACCTTCGCCGGAGGTTGGCCAGCCTCAGCCGTAGTTGACGTCCTTTCAATGCGTCTGAATGTTTATTTGATGGGTGTGGTCAGAGGGTTATCATTAGTGTCGAGGACGAAGACAGCGAGCAGCTTTGCCGGCTTGGCGTTGCTCGCGTTGCGGCTGATCGAATGGATCGCGCCCGGCGGTTCGGACCAGCTCTCGCCTGCCCGATAGATACGCGTCTCGCCGTCATTCACCTTGGACTCGATCGCGCCCGAGATCACATAAGCGTAGATGAAAGCCGATCTTGCGTGGGTGTGCGACGGAGAGGCCTCGCCCGGCGCGTAGTCGACCTCCACGGCGAGCAGCGACTTGCCATGGATATTGGGAATGGGTGCCTCGAAGTTCTTCGTGACGGTTTCTGCTTTGCTATCAAGGGCGTAGATCGGGCCGGCCATCGAGATGGCGAGGGCCACGCAAGTGGCGGCGATCGTGGTTCGGATCTTCATGGGC
>DASXPZ010000158.1:0-2313 GCA_036493275.1 Pirellulales bacterium | reverse complement strand
CGCTCGATGTAAAGCCGCAGGCGCTTGCGCTCCAAGTCGGAGAGCGTGAAGTCATTGCGGCCATGCATAAAGATCACGGGGAACTCGAACAACGGCTCGTTGTCCAAGGCCAGGTTCGCGACGTCGGCGCCGGTCCGCATTCCCAGCTCGCCCGATAGATGCCCCAGCAGGTTCGGTAGCGCCATGGGGGCCGCGTTCCAGCCGCCGTTGTGCTTGATGTTGGCGATGGTGAGCCTGGCGCGCTCGAACGAATCTTGCCGCGCGCCGGCCAGAATCGGCGTCCCTTCCAATCGGAATTTCGGCTCGCGGTTCGTCGCATAGGCCAAAACGTTTACTCCCAGCCGCCGCGCTGCTTCGATGGCGCCCTCGACTTCGCCTCCGTATTTCTTGGTCCGAAAGGGCCGCGCCAACTCCCAATAACACGAGAGATTTTCAGGACAATAGATGACGCTCGTCCGGCAGCCGACTTCGATCCCCCACAGCGGCCGAACATACTTCGGATCGATCCGCTCCTCCGCGCTCCAGATCGGATGTTCCGGCGGAAGGAGATGCAGCTTATGTTCCGGCTCGGGAAACATCCGCTCGGCGATCTCGCGAAAGCCACGATCGAAATCTTCGCCGCTACAAACAGCGTCAGCAAACAGAAAACCGCCGCGATTCACGAACTCGCGCAGGTTTTTGATATCGTCGTCGGTAAGTTCGGGCGCCATTTCTCCGTTCAAGTAGAGGACCGAGGCTTCCATCAAGTCGTCCGTGCTGGCCGCATCGACGTCGATGATCTGCCAGGTGAGGTCGCGCTGCCACTTCGTCTCGGCGTAGGCCACCAGGTTCGCCAGGTCGTGACGATGATGATTCCAGTCGTCGCGCGGCAAGTGCTTCAGCTTGGCCACTACCACGGGCCGGCGCCCTTTCGACAAAAACAAAAGAGCGAAGCAGGTACCGACGTGCGGATTGCTCTCGCCGATGCCGGCGCCTTTCCAAAAGCCGGAAAGGTCGTCCTGCTCCTTAACCAGCCACTCGGCGCCTTCGCGGTACCAGTCGTGGTCGCCGATGAAGCGCTGATGCGTCAGCCGGCCCGTTCGCTCCAGCCCGTACAGGTAGTAGAGCACAAAAGCGTTCGGGCGAGCCGGGTTTGATCGCACACTGAAGTTCTTGCCGAGCCAGCGAAAGGCCCGTTCGATCGGGTCGCGATTCCGCTGTTGTCCGCAGCAACTCACCTGATTTCCTTCCACCGTGGCGTCTCCCTCTTCGAGAATATCGAGGGCCATGGCCACCGCGCCCAAGCCGGCGCAGGTCATGCTCCCCGTTCCCGGCGAGTTCGGCTGGTAGCCCCACGATCCGTCGGCGTTCTGAGCGCGCGTCCAGTACTTGTAGGCGTTTCGCCAGACTTGCGCGTCGACCGCTACGCCGACGCGCTGTGCCTCGTGCAGCGCCAACACAGCAAACTGGGAATTCGAATTGTCCCCTTCCCCCATTTCCACCGGCGTGCTACCCGCCGGACCGTAGTTCCAGCCCCCATGTTTCTTTTGCGTTTTCTCCAGCCATTTGACATTCCGCAGAATGAGCAGCGTGTCTTTCTTGGGCTCGGCGATCGAAAAGACCATGGTTTGCACGGCCACGGTGTACGTATTCGTCGGAGGGATCGCGCGGAGACGTTCCAGGGCCCGCTGGATGCGGGGATCTTCGACCGGAACGCCGGCGTTCAACAGTGCCAGCGTGCAGAGGGCGGTTTTGCCGCCGGTGTATTGCAGATAATCAGGCCAGGCGCCATCAGGCCGCTGCTCGCGCCACAGATACGCGGCGCCGCGTTCGATCGACTTGCGAACCTGCTCCGCGGTGACTTCAGCGCGCAGCGTGGCGGCGCGAGTTCCCCAGAGGAGGAGCGCGACCAGCAGAACGGAGACCCCAGGCCGCGCCATCGCTGTTCCTTCCGCTCACATTACCTGCCTGAGCGAGAATCGCCCGCGCGTTTATTGTAGTACGAACAGCGCAAGGCAACAAATTTCGCAAGGTAGCTCACGCACGCCGTGCGTGACGATCAGGCGAGTAAGCCATGCGGGTTCTCTCTTTTTGTCCAGACAGAAGAACGCTAGCCACCTAGGGCACAGAGGACACCGAGAAGAAAAGAGGTTGCCGCAACTCACTCTCTCTTCTCAGTGATCTCGGTGTTCTCGGTGGCTAATTGTATTCGTGTATCCGAATTCGCCAATCGATTCGAGCTTTCTTGGCGCGATGTCACGCACAGCGTGCGTGACCTTATAGCCATTCTTGGCGTGCAGGTCTCAGCGAGCGGGTCGGCTCGGCGGGCGCTTT
>DASXPZ010000157.1:0-12643 GCA_036493275.1 Pirellulales bacterium | reverse complement strand
CAACTCGGAGAGTATCTGACCATCGAGGGCGTTAAAGATGAGGGAGGAAAGGTGGAGTACGGTTCCCTCGTAGTGGACACGGTCAACGGCAAGAAACTGGATAAGCCGATTTCAATCATGGTCACAGGCGCTTACATTGCCGACCACAATCTTCGCCCGGCCAGTCTCGACCTCTCTGCAAAGCAGCGGTGCGTGTTCAAAGGATTCGAGTCGGGATCGATGATCGGCGTCCCGCCAGCGATACTGGCCGCGGCGAAAGAGCAAGGGTGGAAGGAGACGCCAATGAGTCCTGTCGGCTGGCAATGGCGACCACACTTTGTCGCCCTCATCGTGGTTGAGCCAAAAGAGCTGGCGCTTCGCCCCATTAAGCAGTAGTTCGCGCAACAAGGCGGAGACTTCGTAATTCTCGGGTAGGAAGCGAAACGAAGATAATCGGAACCGAATGCTCAATGGGTTCCTGGCGCCCTTCTTTCAGATCGGCATGCCCGATTCCACCTGACTTATTCTCGCGGCAACCGCCAGCGCATCAATCCTTCGCCGCGCGGGTCCTGAATTTATACACCACCGGCGCTAGTTGCACGCCCCATTCGGTTTGGAAGTTGTTATGGCTTTGGCTGTTGAGGCCGAGCTCGTAGTCGTGGCCTGCGACGAGGGCTACCGGAAGCGTGCAAGTCAGGCGGTCCTTCGACCAGGTTGGCTTCGCGCCGTCGGCGCTGTCGTTCGGATAGCTCGACCCGCTGCCGGTCCACGACATCCCTTCTCCCATCGGCGCGTCGAACGTGACCTGCAATGACTTCGTAGCCGGGTCGGCGTCTTTGGCCCCATTTTCAGGGCTGAAATTTACGATTTTCGGAGCGCGGACGCGGCTTTGGACGTCGGAAGTCGCCCCGGTCGTGACAAAGAAGATCGCCGTTGGCGGAACCGTCGCGCCGCCGGCGCCGCGGAAGTTGTGGTAGCTCGACGCGTTGATTCCCACGCGATAATAGGCGCCTTTTTCCAGCTTCACCGGCAACACGCAGGTTCGCGCGTCGATCCAACGGGCTTTTTTCGTTTCGTCGACAGGCGGGAAGAGGGGCGGCCCGCCGGTCCAACTCATTCCCTTGCCCATGTCGCGGTCGAACGTGACAGTGATCTCGGCCAGCGCGGGATCGACGTCGGTGGCGCCTGGCTGGGGACTCGATTTCACAATCTGTGGGAATGGCTTTTTGGCGGCGTCGGCCGCAGGCGCTGAATTCTTGCCTGCGGGCGATGATTCATCCGGCGCCTGCGCTACTGCGACGGCCACTGGCGCTCCGGCCTCGGCAATCTTTGTGTCTTCTCCGGCCGTCACGAGCCGCGTGACCGCGCCGGGCGCCATCGGCAGGAACAGGATAGCGAACGCGACCAAAGCCCAACGAGTTGCCCACGTCACTTTTCTGCTGGCTGGCTTGAAGTTCATTACCTCCTCCAATCGGTTTTGAAGTTTGGCGCCACGCTCGAACACTCCGACCAGGCTTCCCGCCGCCAGCGACTTGCCGCGCGCCGCGGTGAGCACATGAAAGATGCATTCGCCGTACTGCTGCGGCGTGACGCGACCCAGCCGTAACACGGCTTCATCGCAGACGCACTCCCGCTCGTGCCGGAGCTGGCGATTGGCCCACCAGACGAAGGGATGAAACCAGAAGAGGCTGTTGGCTACGACTTGCGCCCAGCCGATCCAGGTGTCGCGGCGCTGGCAATGGACCAGCTCGTGCGTCAAGACGGCCCGCAATTCGACGTCGTCGAGCCGCGTGAGCAAGGTTTCGGGCAGCACGATCCGCGGCCGAAGCACGCCAGACAGAAACGGACTGATTGACTCGCGAATGACCAGCAATACTGGCGCCCGCCGCAGCCCGAGCTCTAGCGAAATTTGTTCGAGCGTAATCCGCGCCGGCCCTTCGTCCAAGGCGTCGGCCGAACGAATCAGCCGGGCCACACGCGCCATGCGCCAGCCGACGGCGCACCAAAAAAGCAATACGCCGCCACACCACGCGATCATCAGCAGCAGGGGCGCCGAGAGCGCGCGCGGCGCGACCATTTCGGATACAAGCTGTCCGCCGTCGGCTTGTTTTGCTACCGCGGGTTGCGGAATCCCATCAGCCGGTGAGGGGGCAAGCGCCATTTCAAGGGTTGTCGTCGACAAGCCGGTTGTCTCGATGACAGGACGGACGCCCCAGTTTCCTATGCTTATGGGAGTCGTCAGCCCCGGCGGCAGAAACGCCTTCAGCAGGACTAGTAGCCATAAGCCGTAGCGCAGCCGGGCGGGCGCCGATCGCAAGGCGCGGTTGGCCAAGGCGACGAAGAGCGTCAACAGCGCCAATTGCCAGCTACTGGCCACGATCCAGGCCAGCCAGGTCTCGGACGATCGATCGAGCGCGTTAAAGACAGACATGGGCAGTGTCTCCGATTATCGCGAGGCGTTTTTGCGCTTTTCGTCGAGCCGGCGTTTGAGCTCTCGGATCTCTTCGTCCGAAAGGTCGGCCTCGTCGATGAATTGGGCGAGCACCGGCGAGAAGGCTTCGCTCATCAGCCGTTGAAACACGGTGCGGACTTCTTGCCGCGTGAGCGCGTCTCGTTCGACGACCGCCCGATATAAATACGAGTTGCCGACCTGGCTATAGTCCAGGGCGCCTTTGGCGACGAGCCGCGAGAGGAGCGTTTTGAGCGTTTTGTAGGCCCAATCGCAATGTTTGGGAAGTTTTGCATAAGCGTCGCGCGCGGCCAGTGGGCCGTGATCCCAAAAGAGCTTCATGGCTTCCCACTCGGCGGGCGCCAGCGCGATCGGTTCTTCCTGTTTGGACATATTCCTTCGATTCCTGTGGCTCGGTGTAGTTCGAGACCGAACGCCATCAACGGATGGCATTAGACTACATTTGTAATCTGATGTCAAGCACCCTGGCAATATTCGAGGATTAGGAACTGCAAGTCAGACCCGCGCGCTGATTGGATCCGGCCACAAACGCCGATTATTTCGGCTTCACCGCGGCCGGCTGGACGGCACGCTCTTTATCGTTTGCCTGCCGAATTTCGATCTTCACGACTTGCCGCACCCAGCGGCGATGGCGCTTGTCGTTGGGCACGATCAATTTCAACGGACCGTCCGCCTCGGGCAGGGGCGCGCCGTTGACGCGGTCGGCCAATAGAATCGTCTGAGGGCTGAGGAAGGGATCGATCTCGCTGATCGCCAGCACGGCGCTGTATTTGTCGGCGGCGGTGACCAGCGCGTAGCGCGAGACCAGTTCGCCGCGGGCCTCGGCGCCCAATTTGATCTCGGCGCGCTCCAACAGATCCGAAAGCGAGAGACCTTCGTACGTCTCTTTAACGCCGTTGTGCTCGACCTCGACTTTTTGGCGTGGCGCTTCGCCCAGCGGCAGCGCAAACGAGATCTCTTTGCCAGCTTCATTCACAATCGTCAGGCGGCCCGCCGGCAGTTTCGGCGTGTCGGCCGCCACGATTTCAATCTCCTTCGGCGAGGTCGCCTTGATCAGCAGTTGCTCCTCGTCGCGAAAGACTTCGCCGCGGACGCGAATTGTCTGGTTGAGATACTTTGCTTCCAGGTCTTCGATCCCGGCGGCGCGGAACCGATCGAAGGCCGCTTCGTCAATCGCCACGCCCACGTTCCGCTGACTGCGGAAGTTACTGGCGGCGTTCAGGTAGCGCGTTTTGCGGCGTTCGGAGTGCTTAACCGCCGTAACGCGGAGGTCAACGACGCAAACCTGCCCGACCTTGCCGGCAAGCTGATCGCGAGGCGTGACCGCGGTCACGGCCCCTGTCGCGGCTGCGGGGGCCTGCTTCGCTTCGTCCGCGGCAAAATCCAAGGCCACGGGCCCCAGCGACGCGACCACGCCGAGCAGGAAAATCAACGTCGTTTTCATCGGATGAGACTCCTGCGCCGACGATTGGAAACTTGCGGCACTATACCATCGCGCTTGAGGGCGCATGCGGCGATTGGGCGCGTTCGGCCGGCTCGTTAGTTAGGATTGGCCACGTCGGCGGCGGCTCGCGTGCTTAATGCCTGTAATACGATCATGTCGGTCCCAGAGACCAGAAACCGCGTGCTGCCGTCGGCAAAACAGAAGTTGGCGCCACCGGGATGCTCGCTGCCATAGGCGCACATTCGCATGTCGGAATAGTACGAAAAGTCCGTGAATGAATCGGCGGGAGGGTTCTGGCCGGCGCGGCCGTCGTACGAAAAAGAGAGTCGGAAGTTGATCGGCGCGAAGGCGCTCATCGTCACGTGCCCGATCATCTTGCGGCTCGTCGACGCTCCCCACCAACCCTGCAGATTGAGCGGCTCTCCAAAACCGGCGTCGTTGAATGTCTTGTAGTACGGATCGGTATGCGATCGCTCGCCGAACAGGAAGGTGTTGCTCAAACCGTCGGTAACGTCTTGCGGGCGGATCGGCGTTTGAAAAGGGGTCGGCTCCGAGGCATTGCCCGTCGTGTGAAAAATCCCGTCGGCCGTCGACTGCATCGGAAAATAGGAACGCAGGCCTCCATTTCCGCCATAGCTCGACAACCCATAGACCCAGTTTTGGGTGGTCGAGATGGGATTGTCCTGAAGGACATCGGAAGGACAGAGCAACATCGGCAGAATGATGGCCGTATTCGAGTTGGCGCCTCGATTCGCGTTATTGATGGGGTCGTTGTAGTCCCAACTCACCAGCAAGCTTGCGCCTTCCAAATAGGGGAGCAGGTAGCCGAAGAGCGGGATGCCGCGATAAGCGACGGAGGAATTGAAGTACCATTGCTGCGTTCCCGGCGGAAAGTTTCCGACAGTCATCGCGTGCGCGGTCGACGCGATGCCAAGCTGGCGCAACTGGTTGGCGCATTGAGAACGTCGCGCCGCCTCGCGCGTCGCCTGAACCGCGGGCAGCAGGAGCGCCACCAGGATGCCGATGATGGCGATCACCACCACCAGCTCGACCAGCGTAAAACCGCGAAGATGGCGCCACTTGGAGTTTTGCCGGCTCCGAGGCATCGCTCTGCTCCCTGGAACGATCCACTCACTGCCATCGCGTCAGGACCGTCGGCGGTGGGCGAAACGAGACACAGTCAGACCGACAGCGGCCAGCGCGCCCAGAGCCAGGCTCGACGGCTCGGGGACGGTGTACGTGATCGTGAGGACAGGAAAAGGGCCGGTCGGCGTACTTGGCGGCACGGTTGTTCCGACTGTTCCGGAGCTGAGTCGCTTAGCTGTTTGTCCGATGGTCTCATCGTTTTCCTTCATCAACCACCCGTAATTGGTCAAAGGATGATCCAGCCAAGACTGCACGTCGGCGATCATTTGCGGGTTGGAGATTGAGGACCAGGTGAATGTTTGATTGGGGCCGTTATCGTCATTGATCGCCGACGAGCCACTGACTGTGGAGCTGTAGCTTCCGCCAGGGGTGGTCCAGGTAGTACTCGCGCCTGGATTGGCCGCATTATAAAACGTATAGAGCCAGCTCGCGTCGCCGTTTTGCGAGGCGGAACCCATGCCACCGGGCTGAAACGACTGACCTTCTCCCCAGTCCTGCAACGCGTCGTGCAGTTCGACGAGCCGATCGCCGTTCAGCCCCATGATGTCGACCATGCTGAGCGTGACGTCGGTAATCGTCGCCCCGGCCGGAACGCTGCCGGCGACGTTGAATTCGATCAGGCCGCGACGGATGCTAATGGTGGGCGTCGTCTGTCCCGTTCCATCTTGTCCCGTTCGGCCGACAAAGATGTCTCCCTGTCCATTGCTGAGTTGTGCCGCAGGATTCGTAGCTTGAATCAGCGTGTTATGTTTGCTCGGATTGAGCGGGATGGAATCGGCCGCCGCGAACTGCACTGTGCTGAACATTACCGCCGCAACAAGACAACACGATTTCCGAAGCATACGGGGCCTCAACCAATGGGACTGGGATTTGGATTTGACGCGTCGGAGCCCGGGCTTGCGATGGGCATGATAGTATCATAGAGTGACACGATCATGTCAATCCTCCTAGAAAATGCGATCTCAGGGCCTTTTTCCGCGGGCCTGCGGTCTCATAATGCAGACGCTCGATGACCAGAAAATGGAAGGCTGCTATGCGATCAGTCACGGCTCGGAGCTACGGGGCCAAAATAGCGCTCATGCTGACGGCCTTCGGCGGTTTTTACTGCTGGGCGAACGGCCAAGCCGCGGAGAAGGAGCGTAAGGAGCCCGCCTCCAATGCGAAAACGACTGTCCGCTGCGCGGTGATCGGGGGCATGACCGACACCGGTTTCTGGCAGGCGGCCGCCGAGCGATTCGAAAAGCAGACCGGTTTCGCGGTCGAAGTCGTCGTCACCGGCCCAAAGTACGAAATCGCCGGACCGTTTCGCCGCGGTGAGGCCGACCTGATCACAATGCACGCCAGTGACACGATCATCAATCTTGTCGCCGACGGCCACGGAGTCGATCCCCAACCCTGGGCGCGCAACGATCTGTTTCTCGTCGGCCCCAAGGACGATCCCGCCAAGATCAAGGGAATGACTGACGCCGTGGCGGCTCTCGAAAAAATCATCGAGGCCAAATCGAAGCTCTTGATTCACCAGAGCCTCGGCGTCAACGAAGTCCTGCACGACCTACTGTCCGAAGGAGACCTGGAGCTCGATCCGGAGAACACCGTAATCATGCCGAGCGATCGGCAGCGGAAGCTTCTGCAAAGGGCCGCGAGGGAGAACGCCTACACCCTCGTCGGTCGCATTCCCTTTCTCAACGGCAAGATCTCGAACGAAGGCTTGGAGATCATGGTGCAGGGAGACGCGCGCATGCGTCGGCCCTACGTGGTGGTCGTGGCCAGCGCCAATAAAGCCGACAGCCCTCGCGGCAAAGCGGCTCGACAACTTGCAGAATTCTTGCGAACGCCCGAAACACAGCGCTGGATCGGCGAATTCGGACGAGGCCAATTAGACGATCGCCCGCTGTTCTTTCCGGTAGTCGTCTCGGAGAATAACGGCGCCGCGGCGCGGGTTCCGTAACGATAGTCACCTTGGGAGCCACCGAGCTTGGCAAATTCAGCGCCGATGAAAAACCGCGTAAAAAGCCTGCGACTGGCGCGCGGCTGGTCTCAAGACGAGCTGGCCCGCCGCAGCGTTGTGTCGCGCAGCGGGATCAGCGCCATCGAGATCGATCGCTTGGTCCCGTCAGCCGAGGCGGCGTTGGCGATTGCCCGCGCGCTGGGCTGCCGCTTCGAAGAGGTCTTCTATTTCGAGGGCGGCGAGCCGGCCGATATGGTCTGGGCCGCCGTGCCTGCCAAGACGCCGTGCCGCTATTGGCTAGCGAATGTGGCCGGACGCAGGATCGTTTATTCCAGCGCCGCGCTCGGCGATCACGTCTTGCCGCACGACGGGATTTTCGACGGCGTCCATCTGAAGCCGACGAAATCGCCGGAAAGCGAAGACGAAGAGGCAAGAACTTTGGTGATTGCTTCGTGCGATCCGGCGATTGGGCTGCTAGCCAGCGAGCTGGCCCGTGTTCGGCGGATTCGATTATTAGTGCTGTCGCTGTCAAGCCGCGCGGCGCTTGCGGCATTGGGCAAAGGACTGATCCACGTGGCGGGAGTCCATTTCGCCGGCGCGGGCAAGGCCGGCAATAACGCGCAGGTGCGATCGCAGTTAGGACTGGACTACCAGTTGTTGCGCGCGGCCGAGTGGCAAGCCGGTTTGGCTTTCGATCCTCAGCGACGGCTGTCGTCGGTTCGAGGCGCCCTGCAAACCAAGCTCCGCTGGGTAGGACGCGAAACCGGCAGCGCCGCCCGGCAATGTCTCGACGAGGTGCTGGGTGATCGGCAGCCGCCGCGGCATCTGGCGCAAAGCCACCGTGGCGTGGCCGAGGCGATTCGCGCCGGCTTCGCCGATGCTGGCGTCTGCGTGCAGCTTGTCAGCGAGCAGGCCGGATTGAATTTCCTCCGTATTCGCAAAGAGCCGTACGACCTATGCTTCGCGATTGCGGAGATGCACGATCCCAGGATTCAGGCGCTCGTCGAAGTGGTGCAATCATCGACCTATCGGCGGATGTTGGCCGAATTGCCAGGTTATACATCCGCTGAGGCTGGCGCCCTGCGGTCGGTAGAATAATTCAGTCGGAACATCAGAGCAGACTGGCCGATCTGTCGAATCGAGAAGCCGTTCCGCCACAAGGCCGGCGCTACTGCGAGATCACTTCGCCACCGGCGCGCGTCGAGAGGCCTTGCCAGACGCCAAAGTCGACCTGGTCGTTGACGAATCGCCCGCTCCCATCGGCCAGCGCCACGTTCACTCCCCCTCGGTGCATGCTGCGGGCGGCCCGCCATCCGTAGGCCGAGTAAAGAACCGGCTTCGCGGGAGGAGGTGTCGGATCGACAGTCACCGAGGCGATGCAATCGCAGATCTTGGCGTTCGGCGGATAATAGTGATTGTACAAGGCGCAGCGATATTCTCCGCTGCACCAGGCAAAGCCGCGCGGGTCGTTGCCGCTTCCGGAAGCAGAATTGTAGAGCAGCGTCGCGCTGCATTTGGCGTCCGTCAAATCGGGCTTCGCAGTAAAGCCCAAGACGAATTTGTACGTCCGTTCCGGACTGACCCCCATATAGGCGCCGCTGCTGTCTTGGAGTGTATCGGCGCCGAGCAAGCTTTCGGAAGCGATAATGGTCTGCGACGAGCCATCGGTGATGTCGGCATAAGTAGTCGTCGAATTGACGTAGAAAACGCCGTCGGTATTGAAGGGAGTCCCTCCCCCTCCGCCGGATCCGGCGCACATAACGTAGTTGGTCGGTCCCATGTTCGGTTTAACCTGCTCCGCCAGATCGCTGGGGCAGAGAAACTCGGGAACCGTAATCGCAATGCCGGGGATGTTGGGCGTCGAGAACGGATTGCCAGCGCCCGGCATGTACAGCGGGAGCGTAAGATCAAGCGCTTTGCGCAGGTTCTCCTGCTCCATGTAGGGAAGCAACTGCGCCAAGGCCGACCAACGATAAAACGTATACGGATGAGACGGAACGGGCGGGTACTGCTGCGACATCTGGCCCGCAGGGAACTGCTTGGTGGTGGCCTCGTGATTGCCGAGCGCCAGCCCGAGCTGTTTGAGGTGATTCGCGCATTGAATGCGGCGCGCCGATTCGCGGGCCATTTGCACGGCCGGCAATAAAAGCGCCACCAGGATCCCGATAATCGCAATCACGACGAGCAACTCCACCAGAGTCATCGCTCGTCGTCGCATGAGACACCCGTGCTTCAACTTGATCACTCGATTCGAGCTCTTTACGCCCTGCGGAGTATGGCCTGATGCAAGCCACTGAGATAAGCAAACAGATATCCGCCGCCACCTCTGCCGCAAGGGGGCGGCGGATATCTTATCATCATTTCGACGTTCTTGCGCCCGACCAGCAGCGTCCGAGGAGCGGCAGCAGGGCCCCCATCGAGAGCAGCAACAGTGAGCTTGGCTCGGGCACAGGCAGCGCGGCAACCGTCAGATTGTCGAGAATGATGCCGTCCTGCAGGTCGTCAGACACGCCATTGTTGTCGACGTCGGTATCCTCGGTCATCGTGACCTGGTTGAACAAAAAACCGGTGTCGATGATTCCCAGGTAGGCGATGGAGAAACCCTGCCAGTTCGGCCCCACGTTCACCACGACGTCCTCCGTCGATCCTGTCGCCGTATTCTCGAGTACGATAGTGACCGGATGCCCCAAGACGTCTCCCGCCTGGCACAAGTAGACGCCGAAGGCGTTGATCGGCTGGCTGAAGTCAATCCAGTTATGCAACGCTGTGGTAGCCGTCCCGCCGGCGACTTCCGTCTCGATCAGTCCCAGGCTAGCCGCACCATTGTTCGCGTTGTTGACCGCGACAGACGAGACGCCTTGATAGGTAAAGTTCGTCGTGCTGGCGGTGATTGTGGAGCCCGGAAATCCGAACGAAGGATTCGCCGTGGGGTTGGGAATGCCGCTACTCAGATTCTGGTCGTAACCCGTGCCCCCCAGCGTAGCGACCTGGCTAAGAAAACTGTTCCGCGCAGCCGTGGTGTTGGGAAACGGTTGAGAAGCAAGTGCGCGTTCGTCGTGATCGAAGAACACGACCGGCGTAGCCATTGCGGGCGCCACCGACGAAAGCAACACAAGACCACTCACGACCAACAGGCCGGAGAACCTGGAATAGATAAACATGGGCGCCTCTAGGGGCTGTCATGGCCAGAACGTCAGCAGGCGTTCGGAATCACTGAATGCGAATTTCACACTCCGACGGACTGCGATGTCCGTCGACGCCGCGCCAAAAAGCCCACGGCAGCCAGCGCGATGCCAGCCAGCGCCTGTGTCGACGGCTCGGGAACGGCGCCAAACGCAGTCGCCTCGGTGAAGCCGAGCGAAGGGTCGGTCTGGGGAGACGCGAAGACACCCAACAGAGTTCCGTCGAAGCCGATTCGAGAAATTACGCCAGTTCCAGCAGAAAAGCCGAGAGATCCAACCAGCAGCCCGTTGCCATCCGGCGCCAGCATGATGCCTTGTGGGGCCGCCAGGCCGCTGACGTTGAAGGAAGGATCAAGGGCGCCGGTCGTGGCGTCAAACTTCTGTACTAGCCCAGCGGGATTGAGTAGGGCCGATACGTAGAGGTCGTTGCCGTTAACCATAACGCCCGCCACGCCAGAGAGCGCAGCGCTTGGACCGATGAAGTCCGAGATCGAAGTGATACCCGCGTCGGATTTCCCCACGGTTCCCCCTTCGAAACCGCCGGCCAGCAATTGGCCTCCGGGAGCGTAAGCCAAGCCGCTGAAAGAAAAGCTCGATCCACCGCCGAAATTAGCTCCGGCGCTCCCACCGCTCACATTGAGCTGCGAGATTCCGACCGGCGTGTCGGAGCTTCCACCCAGATTCGCAACGTAGATCTTCGAGCCGTCTGGGCTGAAGACCATCGAATTCGGAAACGCGAGTCCATCGGCCGAGGTGGCGAAGACTGTCGGATTCGTCGCGGTTGCCGTTGCATAGTCGTAGTCGTACCGCACGATCTCGCTGTTTCCTCCACTCGCCACGTAAAGCTTGGTATGGTCGGGCGACACAAGAATGCCGTCTGGGAGGTTCAGATTGGTGTTATCGGTCAACACCGTGTTGATGTAGTGGCCGGTATCGGTGTAGGCATAAACCGAATTCTGCAATCGATCGACGATCAGAATTTCTCCCGCCGCCCGCTGCGACAGCGATTGGGCCAGCAACATCGTTGCAAAAAGAGCGACCGATAAGGAGCGAGTCAAAGTGCGAGAAGTCATAGCGGTGGGTACCTCAATCTAAGAACCGGGTGTGATGCCAAGGCGAGAAACTCGGGGGAACGACTATGGAGACCGTGCGCGCGTACATGCGACGGCGCACGGATTCAACGATTGCAGAATCGCCGCGAAGAGAGATGCTCAGCGCGGCGCAGGGTCGCAGGACAAGAGAATTGTCCGAGTTCGGTTCGCGAGCGACCCCTAGTTCTTAAGAAAAAAGCGTTCGTTGCGTCGTCCGGCGACGGTAAAAATCGCCGGTCGCGATCTCTGCAACGATCAGACGTTCGTACAATTGTCCTAGTGTTAGCATGCCCTTACACGGCGCGTGCAAGCCCCCGGTGGGCATCCTTCTTTAACCTCCCAAGACGCGCGCGTCTAGATACTCCATGCGAGCCTTCTGACTCCCACCAGCGAAAAACTTCCTAACCATATGACACGGAATGTTGTTCTAAGCAATTGATTTCATTGGGTTTAAGCCGCCTGTGACGTTACGCGGCCTGGCATCGATTCCGCCATACTGCTTTTTTGTGCCCATCTTGGCCATCGACTCTCGCCATCCCCCTGCCTTGGGCGTTTTCTAGTCGGAAGCGATTACTCGCGCGCGGACTTTCCCAGTTTCGATCGCAGCGGCATAATCGGGTGGTACTCGTGTCTTCCGACAGAAAGCAGGTCTGAATGGCTTCGACCAAACGCTCGGAAAAAGGGACGCCAAAGCTCGCCATGAAGACCGAAAGCGATTTCGAGTCGTGCGCAGCGCGTCTGAAGGCACTGGCCGATCCCGACCGCTTGCAAATCGTCATCAGTCTGTTGCAAGGCGATAAAAGCGTGACCAGCCTGACTGACGAGTTGGGGATGCCGATGGATAAAGTCTCGCACCATCTGGGCGTGCTCCGCGCCGCCAACCTGGTGCAGACGCAAAAACAGGGAAAGTTCGTGATCTATTCCCTAGCGCCGGAGGTTGCGGCTGCAGGCGCAAGCGCCACGGGGACCAAGACTATCGACCTGGGATGCTGCCAACTCGATCTCGTGCAACTCGTCGCGCCCCCAAAGAAAACCAGGGCGCCCTCACGGCGAGCTCCGTCGTAATCTCGATGCAGGGCGAGCGTTGCGCTCGCGTCGCAATGCATTAATTCCACTACGCCCTCGCGCGCTGCCCCATCTCGGCAATACGGCCCGCGATGATCGCCGGATCATTTGCCGCCAGACTCTCCGCCGAGCCGATCGGCACAAAGCGGCATTCGCTTAGACTGCGGAACCAGGTCAGTTGGCGACGGGCAAACGCACGCGTGCGGGCTTGCACTCGTTCTTTGGCAAACTCCAACGTCCCTTCTCCCGCCAGATGGGCAAGCGCCTCCCGATACCCCAGCGCCTGACGCGCGGTATGGCTGAACTCGACGCCGCGCG
>DASXPZ010000156.1:0-9156 GCA_036493275.1 Pirellulales bacterium | reverse complement strand
CAACGTCGGCAGTTGAATCTGCTCCTGCTGATCCGCCGGCAGTGAATCGCGCGCCTTCTCGGCGGCGATCAGTTCCTTGTAACCCGGCGCCGCAGAGAGCCGTTGATCGGTTGGCGGCCTGAGATAGGGCGTATTGCCCGCCTGCTGCCGCAACCCCGGCGCAATCGACTTCAACTGCTCCAAGGTAGCCGCGTTCGGCGGTCGCATGCCGGCGCGTTCTGCAGCTAGTTGCGCCGCGCGGGCCGGTGAGGGCGTGCCGTAGGAGGGCGGCTTCGGATTGACCCGCGCCCGGTCCATGAAGTTGGGCGACTGGGCGTTGCGGGCGGCGCTCATCGCGTCGGCAGCGTCCGCCAGTTCGGGCATCAGGCCAGCCGAAGCCGGCGCGCCGACGTCGGGTCCCTTGTCAAACCCCTTTTGGTAGCCGCCGGCGTAAGGACCCAGAACGGGACAGTCGAGCTCGCCGCTGACCGCCTGAGAGTACGTCGGCAGGCCCGCCCCGCCGGCGTTGATCTGATTGAAGCGGTCGATGGCGGCGGCCTGATGGGGCGTGGGGCCGCTCGACGGAATCAGCGAGGGTGTGCGCGGCGGACCCGGCATGGCCATCAAGATCGGGTCGTTCGGCAGCCCTTGCACGGTCGAGAGGCGTCCCCCTTGCTCCAGCGGATTGTCCGCCGGATGCGCCGCCATGTGCAGCAGCATGTCGGCGATCGCCTGCGTGGCGTCGCCCCGAATCGGCCGAGTCCCGTACGGGTCAACCGCTGGCGATTGGATCGTGCGGCGGAGTTGATTGTCGCGGCTGGTCCGATCGACGCTGGCGCGCAGCTTGGCGCGTAGCGCGTCCATCTCGCTAGCGCCGCTGGGTGTCGTGGCGAAGGAAGGAGGCGAACGGCGGCGAAAGCCCGTATTGAAGGATTCTCGCGCGTCGAACAACTGCGGGGTCGTGCGGGGATCGCCGAGAGGGAAGGTGGGCTGTGGGAAACGTGCGTTATAGGCCGAAGCCAGGTCTGCTAGTTGATTCGTCGCCATGCTCGCCTCCGCGAAAAGTGTGGTGTCCGTTCGACTGAGGTAATTGTAGCGCTTTCGCCTAAAGCCTTCAATCAAGAATGGTCGTTAAATCGGAGTCAAATGAATATAATTTGCAGCAGTAATCCCGTTGCAAATGGAGGCAATCACGATGCTGGTCAAATCAACTGAAAGCACACCGGGTCCCGACACGGAAGACGTCGACGCTGCCAATCCGGCCGACGTCGAGGAGAGATTCTGCGAGTGGTGCTGCCGTTATCGGCCGATTGAGGAATTCCGCCGCTATCGCAAAGACTCTGAGCAACGCCACTCGGAATGCAACGAGTGCCGGAATCGCCTGACCAAGGAACGCAAAGAGGCAAAACTGCGCGGCGATTGGAAGAAGCATGTTCAGCAACTCGATCGAGCCCGATCGGCGAACGAGCGACAAGCGGTGCTCGATTTGATGCTGGAGGCCTTTGGAGGTCCGGTGGGAGTGGCCGCGCTCTGGCATTCGTACATCAAAAAAGCAGCCGATGAGGGCCACTCCGTCGCCGTAGTGAAGGCTCTCACTCAATTCGTCAAAGTCAAAATGAAATGCGACGCCGATCGAAAGCCGGTTGATGTGTCAGGCTTGACCGACGCCGATTTGGAGCGGCAATTTCAAGAACTGGCGCGCTCGGCTGGCGGCGACAAGGCGGTCCTCGATTGAGCCAGAGGCCCTAGGATCTCAGGCGCCAATAGTCGCCGGCGGGAATTCAAATACCGTCCGTTCGATGAGTTCTCGGGACTTTGATTGACGAGACGAGTTTACAGGAGTCGGCGTCTGGGTTTTTCTTGGCCTTCAGGTCTACGGAGACCAGTTCTGAAAAACGAAGGATTTGCGGCACTTGGTTCCAATCGTCCCGCACCAACCGAGACGCCAGCACTAGGCTGGCCCCCCACCTGGTGGAATTTATTTTGGCACTGAAGGGGGGTTGTTTCTTGACCGCAGCCTTCTTGATCGATACCCTCACATCTCGATGACGGTCGGCCCTCCATACTTACTTGAAACTAAAACGGGACGCTAATGATGAGGAACCTGATTACTGTATTTCAGATCATCAGGCGCTCGGATCTACGCGCCTTAATGGCCACCTTCATCCTGGTCATTATTCTCTGGCCCTCTCTAGCCACGGCAGACCCTTGTTTTTTCAGTTCGATAGCGTAGGGGCGGCCGACATTGTCACTCTCAACTTCAACGACGGGCACGGATAAACCTTGAGCGGCCAATTCTATGCCGGGCAGTCTTCGGCGACCCTATCGCCGAATGCGGAGTTGGTTTGAAATTCGTTGTTTCGTTTCGCATCTCCAACACAAAGGCACCGCTAATGAACTTGTCACGACGATTCGTCACGTTAATGTTGCTCGTATTGTTCGCGATCGTAGCCAATCGGGCGAACGCGATTGAAATTGTCTTCACGATCAATAGCCAAAGCAGTTCGATTACCGGGAATGTAATCACGAATCTCGGAACGGTCGTCCCTCAGGCGACCGGCAGTAACCACACCACCGCTGTTGGCCACTTTCTGGTCGACGTCGACAACCCGGCTAACCCCTCGACAATCACCTTTCTCGGTGGCAATGGCTTTGAAACACTAGCCAACACGCTCAATGGCCAAAACTTTCAGCCTGATAATGAGCCTGCGAACGTGGCGTTGAAGGTGCCCAGCAGCCCCTTTGGCACCGTTTATGGCGCGGCCCGCAATCTTGCCTGGGACTTCAATTCTTCAGCGACCGCCGTTGCCCCCAATGGCAGTTTTTCCGCCCCGACGCTCAACGCGACCGGGCTGGCAGGAGAATACGATACGTCGCTTGGTAGCGCCAATATCACGGGAAGCGTGGGTTCGGTGACGGGCGCTAGCGGCAACCTGACGTCGGCTGCGGGCGTTTTGACCCTGTCGTTGAACGGGAGCATTTTCAATCCGATCGTGAATGAATTTGGGTTTACCGCCAGCGGCAGCATTGGCGGAAACGTGATCGCCAGCGCCAGTTTTAGCGCTGGCAACGTGACCACGCTCATCGACCCTTCCACGCCCGTCAGCGTGTTGGGCGGCGCGAGCCAGGTTGGTGGTGTCGCTGCGCAATTCAGCCCAGGAACCACCGCCGGCGGCACGTTCAGCGCCCAAGTGATTCCCCTGGCGGGCCTGCCCTACCAATCGCTTTCAGGCTTGACCGCCTTCAACGTCGGTTCGAGCCCGCAGGCGTGGAACGTCGAATACACGGGCGGCACGTATAGCGGGCCGATTACCCTGACCTTTGGTTACGACCCTTCCCTGCTGTCGCCGTTTTTGCAGGCGAATCCGCAAGATATCACCATTGAGCACTTCAATACCGTAACGCAGAGCTGGGAAAATCTGGGCGGCGTACTCGGCCCCGGTAACACGATCACAGTAACGACCAACAGCCTTTCACCATTCGTCGTTGCGCAGGCAGTACCCGAACCCAGCACGTTCGCCCTGGCGGGGCTGGGCCTCGTTGGCCTGGGCTTAGCCGCTCGGCGGAAGAGGAATCGCGCGGCATGAAGCGCCGGTCCGCGTAAGGTAACTATCCACTCAAGCCCCGTCCGGCCCTCGGGTCTGACGGGGCTTTTTCTTTCCGCAATTCCTTCGTTTGGCCACCCCGCAGTCTCATACGTTTTCCGGTTCGTCCCGTAATTGGACCGTTTGATGAGAGCCGCCGCTCGGCCCGCCCCGAATTCTCATACGTTTTTTGACGCACGATTTTCGTGCCGAGAACTCATGCGTTTTATGAGGATCGCTCTCGACGGAACGATGGCCTCCAAAATGACCTGAATGGCGGCGCATCAAAGGAAGGTTTCATGGAACTGAATTCCGAATTCAGCCATGCGTCCTGGTCGGCACAACGCACGCAACTTCAGGTCGTCGCCAGCTCCATGCCACCATGCCGGCGATCGCCGTAATCGCGAGCACAATGCTCGAAGGCTCAGGCACCGGATTGAAATGAATGAAATCCGCGTAGTTCAGCGAATTCGAAAACGTTTCACCCGTGTACTGATTTCCCAATCCGGCCATATTGAGCGATTCATGGTCGCTGAATAACGTCAGGTGCGTTCCATAAGCCACATTCAGCGCGGTCATCCAAAAATTGCTCAGGATAGCGTTGCCCACATAGCCGGGATGCAAATTGTCGACAAAGAAGTACGTCGCATCCGGACCTTTAGTCAGGGCGATTGGAACACCGCCAACAGTGATATGGTCCGCAGTGCCGAGCGATTTTTCGAAGCCAAAGAAATCGACAAAGGGAATGTGGTGCGCATTGGCAAAATCGAGCAGCTGTGCGTTGATGCGCTCTTGCGACGAATCGACCAAGTCAATGATTCCCGGTAGCTGATCGGGCGGGACTGAGGGAAAGTACTGCGAAACGACCGGCTCAGCGACCGTGCGCGGAACGCTCCCCAAAAGAAAGCCCTGGATTCCGGAATTGAGCACAGTCGTAACGGCGGACTCAATGTTGTTGACGACGCCAGTCTCGAAGTTTGCCAATTCTGTCGGCGTCAGGCCGCCACTGAGCAGCGGCACGGCGATCTGTCCGTAGTCATTGTTCCCAACGAGAAGGGTGGCAACGCTCACCTTCCCGGCGGCCACGTCCGCGGCAACCCTTTGCGGCTGATTTGGGTCTGATGGAGTTGGATTTCCAACGAGCATCGAGGCGGACGTGGACCCTCCCACCGCGTGGACGTACGGCAGGTTCGTGCCGCCAAAGTTCAGCCCGCGGTTGTTTTGCAACATGACCGGGAACTTGAAAGGCGCGGACTTGATGGAAGAACTGTCCCCCATAGTGGCAATGCCATGGAGGATGTCGGCCTGGGCAGATTGGTGGCTAAAAAATTCGAGAAGGATTAAGAGTGCCACCGAGACGCAGAAAAAGCGAACTGCCCGGCGGAGACAGGCATTGGAGCAATAACGTTGGTGCGACATTAGCGTTACTCTGCTGAAGGGGCCGATCTTGTCGAGACGTCCGTACCAATATAACCCGCAAGATCCTCTTTTGTTACGGATTTTTTTGAAGGGCCGCCGAAGGGACTCCAAAAACCCCTCTTGCAGGGAAAGATTGCGGTCTGCACGCAAGATTGCGAGTAATCTGATTGCCCGAGTCAGAGGACTCGTGGAACTCCGAGAAAACGACCGTTTTTCGAGAATCATCAGTCGTAGTGTCAGAACTTGCAGGCGACGCCCGAGTGGGCTGACGTCTCAAGCTGCGACTTCGCCACCGCCGCCGTCACTCGATCGACTTTGTAAGTCGCCCACTTTGCCGCGAAGTTTTTGAACGCAAAAATTCCACGAGCTGCACTAACATCTCAGTGCGCGCGGCGATGGGGGCTCCCTCGGGGCGGGGTCTTCGGCCTGGCGTGGGCCGTGGCGGCCGCGTGCGTCGCAGCGCGTGACGGTCTATCGTCCGCCGATCAGCACGCAAAGAGGGCGCGAACAAGGCGCCAACAGCGCTGGCGGTGGGGGCGCGTGCCCTGTTGTTCGCATGCTATTGCGACTCTCTTCTCCTGTTTCATCGCTGTTGCTGCGCTGATTCTCTTCGCTACTTTTGCGGACGCGATGCACGCAAGCGCGTCACGATCACTCGCGCTGTTGATCGTGCGCTGTGTCGCGTGACATTGTCCGCGGCAATCCTCGCTTGTTCGTACACAGACGGTCGTTTGTGTACGCTTCGGCGATAGTGTCGCGATACCTTTTCTGAAAATAATCGTACTGACCTATTGACTAGCCTAGTCAAAGTAGATAGTATCTAAATAGTGCGGGCCGCGAGTGCTGATAACACTCCGGCCCGCTGACCAACACCCTAGTCCCGGTTAAGGAAAGCGAGTGTCAGTGATGAAATTCTATGGAACTGCCGAGCGCGCCGCCAGTGATATCCTCGCAGCTTTTAAGGCTGGCAATCTGCCGACGGCGCTTGCCCCGCTGTTTATTCGACGCAAAGACGATCGACCGTCGACGCGCTGGAGTTGGGGCAACCAATTGATTGCCGCAATTCACGGTTGTTTGGACGCGAGGGCTTTCGGCCAATGGCTTGAAGTCGAACGCGCCGTGCGCAAGGGAGAGAAAGCGCGGGCTGTGATCCTGGCGCCTTGCACGCGGAAAGTCGAGGGACCGTACGGAGAAGAGCGCACGGCAGTTTATGGTTTTCGCGGCGTTTGCGTTTTCGACGTCAGTCAGACCGACGGCGCGCCGTTGCCGCAAGGCGTTGACGATGAAACGGCGGAGTTCCTGCGGAATCTTCCCTTGCGTGCAGTAGCAGAATCGTGGGGCTTGGCCATCGACGCAATCGACGGCAAAGCCTGTAAGGCGCTTGGCTGGTACCGGCACAAGCAAGCTATCGCTTTGGGGGTCAAGAATCTTTCAACCTGGGCGCATGAGCTGATTCACGCTGCCGACGATCGGCTAGGCGGACTGGTCGAGCGCGGTCAACACTGGCGATCGGAAACGGTGGCCGAACTCGGCGGCGCCATTTTGCTTTGCTGTCTTGGATTGTCACTCGAGGCGGACACTGGCGGCGCGTGGGACTATATCTCGCGTTACGCGAAGGATGCGGAGCTAGAACCGATCACGGCTTGCATGACAGTCCTGAAGCGCACGTGCGACGCGGTGGCGTTGATTCTCGACACAGCGGAGCAGTTAGCGGGGATTAAGGCCGAAACGGTGGACGCCTAAGACAGTCCCTCGAACGCGCCGTAGGGCAGGCCGGCGACGCTGGGGGGCTGTTTTAGTCACTCACATAAAGGGATCGAATCATGCAACTGACCGAACAGTATCGGCCGAAGTCGTGGGGCGAAGTCGTGGCGCAGGAAAAAGCCATCGCGAAAATCGAATCCCTCACCAAGCGCGGACTGACGGGGCGCGCCCACTGGATTAGTGGCCAAAGTGGCACTGGCAAAACGACAATCGCGCGTTTGCTTGCGGCCGAAGTCGCCAGCGAATTCAACGTAGAGGAATTCGACGCGGGAGAGGCCACCGCAAGCGCCTTGCGTGATCTTGAGCGCGGCCTGCAATCCAGGGGGCTCGGAGAGAAGAGCGGCCGGGTTGTGATTATCAATGAGGCGCACGGCCTGCGGAAAGACGCGATACGGCAACTGCTGGTCATTCTAGAGAGGTTGCCAGGACACGTGATTTTCGTTTTCACGACGACTTGCGATGGCGAGGCGACTTTGTTCGACGATTGTGACGATGCCCACCCGTTGCTAAGCCGCTGCATCACGATCGCTCTTTCGCGTCGCGACCTAGCCAAGCCATTTGCCGAGCGCGCTCGGATGATTGCGCAGGCGGAAGGGCTCGACGGAAAACCGATCGAGGTCTACGTCAAGCTGGCACAGCGTTGCAAAAACAATTTGCGCGCAATGCTGCAAGCCATCGACGCGGGTGAGCTAGCGGACTGAAACTGCGGACGGGGGCCTAAGACGGATTGAATGGTCACCGCGAAAACACAACCACAACAACCGAAAAACAGCGGGTGAATAGCATGCGATTCATAACGTACATTCGTGTTAGCTCGGATGAGCAGGCGCAATCAGGGCTCGGTCTCGAAGCACAGACGGACGCATGCCGCGCGTTCGCGCAGCGGGCCGGCGGCGAATTCGAGGGACCGTTCGCCGATGAAGGAATTGGCGGCGCCACAGGGCTCGACAAGCGACCAAGTTTACTGATCGCGATCGCCGAGTTGCGGAAGGGGGACGTGCTGCTGGTCGCCAAACGCGATCGCCTTGGCCGGGATCCGATCGCCGTGGCAATGATCGAGGCTGCGGTCCGGAGGAAGGGGGCTCGCGTTGTCTCGGTCGCTGGCGAGGGGACCGACGGGACAATCCGACGGATGTCCTGATGCGGCGGATCGTCGATGCCTTTGCCGAGTACGAGCGACTTGTGATCGGCGCCCGAACGAAGTCGGCTCTGCAAGCCAAAATCCGCCGGGGACAACGCTGCGGATCGGTCCGGTTTGGCTATGACTTGGCGGACGATGGCAAAACGCTGGTTGAGAATCCCAACGAGCAGGCCGCGCTCGCGTTGATTCGGGAGGAGTCGGCCCGCGGTAGCTCGCCCCGCAAGATCGCCGAAGCGCTCACCAGCCGAGGAATCCCCACGAAAGCCGGCAAGACGACTTGGCTGCATACAACCGTTCGCCAAATTCTCGCTCGCGCCTAATATCCGAAGGAGATGACCATGAAAAAGAAAACGAAAGCGACCACCTCGACCAGCCTGTCTACCGTGCTTCGCGAGGCGCTCGAAAATAGCGACGTCAGCCGCTACCGGCTTAGCCAGATAACCGGAATCCCCGAAATCACGCTGGGGCGTTTTCTGCGCGACGAGCGGGATGTGCGATTGAAAACGGCCGATGCCCTGGCCGACGCCCTGGGGCTTGAGTTAGTCCCTAAGAAAAAGCCGAAGGGGTGACCCGCCGGTTTTCACTCGCCAGGCTGACGATCAACCCCTTGAACGTCATCCCCTCGACGGAGCGCTCTTCGGACGGCAGAAGTTGCCAGACGCAATTGGCGGTTCGATCGCCTGGCGCTGGGGGTCGCGCGCCGATTCCGCGCAGGATCCCGCCGCCGGCGTCTGTCAGTGGCAGGGCTTCGGCCCGCGCCGGCTTTTTCGTCGCCGACGGGGTGCGCTTCGCGCCTCGCGACGGGGTCGGTTTCGGTTTTGGACTGAACGTCGCCAGTGGCGCTGTCGTCGATCGTGGCGCTGTCGTTGGTACTCCGACTCGATCTTGAGGCTCGGAGCGCGCCAGCGAGCGAATCTGTTGCGGAGGCGCGGTCTAACGCGCAACCATTGGCGTGGATTTGGCTGGCGGCTTCACTGGTGAAATGGTCGGCGCGGTCTGGCATCGTCAGCGTAGCGGGGCCTGGCTGTAACGGTCAACCAACGCTTGAGGAGGCCGGATTGGTCCCGTCAGGGGAAGCCGGCGCATGAAAAAGCCGCCCGAGGGGCGGCCGTGGACCGTGAAGTAGTTGCTGGAGCGAGCGGAGGGTTAGCGTTGCGTTGCCGATCCTGTTAGCGATCTGCGCCTCAGGACGATCGCCCGGCCAGTCTTCCAAACGACAAAGGGGGCGAATGCGAGCCCGGTCCAAATCAGCCGCGGAGTGGGAAGATT
>DASXPZ010000155.1:0-5741 GCA_036493275.1 Pirellulales bacterium | reverse complement strand
GTCAGCAGGTCGAGCGTGAAGGTGTTTTGCCAGGTTTCCAGGTTCGGCAGGCGCTTGACCCGTTCGATGACGGCCCGCATGACCTCTTTACCGGTGGCGTCACCGAGCGCGTGGACGATGCGAAAGTGGCTGTGTCCGCCTTCGCGCCCCAGCGCGAGCGACCCGGCCTCTTTGTCGAAGTTGGCGCCCCACTGGATCAACTCGCCGATTCTCTCCGGCGCTTCGCGGACGACCATCTCGACGACCGCCGGATCGCACAGGTCGCCGCCGGCGGCCAGCGTGTCGGCCACGTGGTTTTCGAAACGATCTTCCGGGTCGAGGACTCGGGCGATTCCGCCCTGCGCGTAGCTGCTGTTCGATTGCAGCAGGCTGTCCTTGGTGATCACCAGCACGCTCAGGCTGGGATCGGCGGCCAGCGCCGCGCGCAAGCCGGCCAGGCCGCCGCCGATGATCAGCAGATCGGTAAAGTGGTGCGGCACCCGCTTGGGATGAAAGGGGGCCAGATAGCGAGGCGCCGTGTCGGACATGGCAAGGCTCGATTAAGGAGTGAGCGCCAGGCCCCACGCCACGGAACTTAGCAGTTGTGGGTTTCCAAGACCACGGCTTACTTGCCGGCCGGTTGTCGGGTTTTCGCGCCGCCGCTGTTGAAGACGCGCCACTGCTGGCGATATTCCGGCGGCGGTTCGCTTCGCTTGGTCTCGCGCAGCGTCTGGGTGCGCTGATCCTGGGCGCCGCCTCCCTTGATCGCCGTCCCCTTCGGACGCAGGCCGAGATCTTCGAGCCGCTGCTCGAACTGCTTGCGCTCCGCCGGGTCGGCGGCGTTGGCCTGAGTCTTGAAGCGCTCCCATTGCTTGACGAAATCGGCCATATCGTCGCGGCTCCATTGCAGCTCGTCGAGCAATTCCTGGTCAGGCTTCCCCTTGGCGAGTTGATCTTTCAAGTAGTCGAGGGCCAGGTCGGTGGCCTTTTTGGCGTAGTCGAGGTTCGCTTCGTCCTCGGTGGGGCCGTCGGGCCGCGCCGGCGGCGGTCCGTTGTCCGCGGCTTTGACGTCGCTCGATAGGCCCGAGCCGCCGGTGGGATTGCCTTGGCCGAGTCCCTGGCGAGCCTCGCCATCGCCGACGCCTTCGCCGCCTGGCTGCTCGCGCTGGACGGTCGTCTGGCCGGCTTGCTTCTTCTCGCCGGGCCGACTGGTGGAACCCTTGCCCGCTTTGTCGCTGGGCGCGGCGCCTTGCTCGGGGGCGCCGGGCTTTTTATTGCCGGATCGACTGGATGTTTCGCCATCGCCAGATTGTTCACTGCGACCGCTGCCGGTTTCGGCGTCGGTGTTCTGGCCGTCGGAGCCGTGGCCGGCGCTATTCGACTTCTGTCCGCCACCTGTTCCGCCCGCGCCGTTTTGATCTCCTTCTTGGCCCTTCGTCTTCGAATCCTTGCTGCTGTTCGACGGCGCGGGTTGGTCGCTAGTGTCCGACGTTTTCGCCTCCGGGGCGCTTTCTCCCGGCTCGGAAGGCTTGCTCGCCTGGTCGGGCGACTTCGGCGTCCCTTCGCTCGATTTGCTTTGGCCGGCCGACGGATTTTTTCCCTGCTCCTGAGGATTCGACGCGCTGGGGTCTTTCTTCTGGTTCGATCCTCCCTTCGGTTGCTGCTGGCCTTTTGGCGACTGCTGGCCGGTGGCGCCTGAATCGGATTTGGGACTCTTTTGAGCAGGCGAGGGCTGACCGCTGGCGCCGTCTGCTTTTTCTTTCTGCTCGGCGTCGTCGGTGGGGCGTTTTTCCCCCTTGGCGCCTGGAGTGGCTTCGGGCTTCTTCGGCTCGCCCGTTTTGTCGGGGCGCTGCGTGCCTGGAGGGGCTAAGGGATCATCGTCGCTGGCGTCTTTTGGCTTGTCTCCGAACGTGGCTCCGTCGGCGTTCTTGGGAGGCGTCTTGGATTTCTTCGCGTTGGGATCACTCGGGTTCTCGTCTCCCCCGGTACCGTCGGGATCGCCGGGCTTATCGCCGTCGTCTTTGGGTTTCACGCCGGCCTTGCCGGACGGAGGGCCATTATCCGCGGCGCCCTCTGCTGGCTTGGGAGTTTGGTTGGGGGCGCCGGCTCCCTTTTCACCTGGTCCCTTTTGGCCGGGGCCTTGTTTCTCGGTTCCATCTTTCCCCTCGCCGCCGTCAGCGGCTTCGCCCTCTTGGCCCGCGCTCTTGGTCGGATCGGCATTGGCTTGCTCGGCGGCTTTTTGGGGATCGTTCGGCTTATCGCCTTCGTCCTTCCCGCTTTTTCCTTGCGGGCCCTGTTCCTTGTTCTTGTCGCCCGGTTTCTGAGGATCGCCCTTCGGATTGGCGCCGGTATCGTCTTTACCCTCGCCTTCGCCCTTGGGCTTCTCGGCCTTACTCGAATTCTTCACGCCATCTTTGAGATTGGCCTTGTCCGGCTTGAGCGCATCGGGATTGGCGCCCTCGGTCTTTTCGCTATTCGCCTGAGGACCTTTTTCGGGTTTGTCCCCCTTGGCTTTGCCGTTCGGTGGATTCTGGCCGCCCTTGGGCGCTGCGCCACCGGTTCCCTTTTCCTTGTCGGGTTCTTTCCCCTTTCCGGAGGCGGATCGATCCGCGCCCGCCGCTTTATCTTGCGACGCCTTGTCCTTACCTTTGCCTGCCTTGCCGCCGTTGGCCGCCGCGTCGTTCGGTTGATTGTCGTCCCCTTCGCCGGCTCCGCCCTTTTGGGGATTTGCGTCTGTCTTGCCGGGTTGAGTCCCCTGACCGTTGTCGCCCGCCTGTTCGCCGGGTTGGCTTCCTGCACCCTCTTTGCCTTTTCCCTTGCCCTCTCCCTCGCCTTCTTGACCATTACCGCCGCCTTGCTGCTCTTGCTGTGGCTGCGGTTGATCATCCTGATTCTCTTCCTTCGAGGGCTCTTGCTTCTTCGGCGGCTTCTCTTGCTGCGGGTTTGGATCTTTTTTGGGATCCTTCTGCGGGTCCTGCGGCGGATCTTGATCCTGCTGCGGATTCTGCTTCTGCCGCTCTTTATCGGCGCGCTCTAGAATCTTTTCCATCGCCTTCGCGGGATCGGTCTTCGGATCGACGCGCTTCGGCTTCTCCTGTTCCTTCTCTCCGTTCTTCTCTGGCTTGGGGGTGGGCTGATCGGCGGCCTGCGGCTCGTCCTTGTTCAGGTTTTGATCGTCCGGACGCGAAGGTTCGCGATCTGGCCGCGTTCTCTTTTCGGTTCTATCCTTGTGCTTTGGATCCTCCGACGGCTTTTCCGGATCCGCCTCGCGCGGATTCTCGACCGTATCGCGCGGAGGAGGATTATTCTCGTCGGTCTGCTCCTTCGGGGTGCCTTCATCTTTGCGCGGTTTCTGCGCGCCGCGCGGATTCGGATCGCCGGGTTTCCTTGGCTCGTCTTTTCGATCCGCTCCCGTATTGCGGGGCTGGTTTGGATCGTTATTGCGATTCGCTTGTTCGGGATCTCCCGCGCCGTCGCCAGTCTGCCGGCGTTCCTTGTTTCCTTTCGGGTCGAGCGCTGCCACGCGCAAACGGCGCTTCGAGGTCTGGGCGCGGTTCGGCGTCGGCTGTTTGTTGTCGACCGCCTCGGCCCAATATTCGATCGTCTCGCCCGGCTTCAATCCCAGCGCGTTACCGTTGAGGATGTGCGGGCCTTTGAAAGACGATTGCGGCGCCGGCAGCAACGAGTTGGTGATTTGCGGCCAGCCCTTGCGGTCGATCATCACCTTGACTTCTTTCAACTTGAAGTCGGGATCGGCCGCCTGCACGACCAGTTGCAGCAATTCGTTCGGCTGGATCGTCTGCTCCTCACCTTCCTTGGCGATCGGCTCGGTGAACGTGATCTCCGGCGGACGGTCGGGCGTGACTTCGATCTTGTAGCGAACCGGCTCCGGATTCTCTTCGCCATCTCGATTGGTAAAGCGGAGTTGGTAACTGGCGAGCTCTCCCGCTTTTCGCATCACGAGCGGGAGAACGATCTTCGCGTTGCGGCCATCGACCTGCATGGCCGTGTCGCGACTGCCGTCGCAGTCGAAGTCGACGTAGGCGCTCTGGATCTCCTCGTTGGCCGTGGCGTAAATCACGACCTCGGTCCCTTCGATGGCGGAAATATCTCCCTGCCGATCAACGGTTTCCGGCGCCAACTCCGTGTAATTTGGAAATCGATATTCGAGCTTCTCGACCACGATCGACGGCGTGGTCAGCACGTGAATGGGGTAGTGGGGAGTGCTGGCGTCGCCGGCGACGATCCAATATTCCATGTCCTGTTGCAAGCCACCCTGGCTCGGCGGCAACTCGGCCACGTGGCGCAGCTCGCCCGGCGGCACGCTCATCGAAAGCGATTGAGCAAGCACCTGGCCATCGGCGGTCGAAAAGAAAATCTGTGGCGCCTCATCGCGGCGCAGGCCGGTCACTTCGGCGCTGACCTTCACGAACCGGCCGTGGAACGCTCGCGCTTCGCGCGGCTCGACGTCGTTAATGCGCACTCGTGTTGGCGCGGCAATATCAGCCCACGGGGCTAGCACGCGGCGCACCGAGCGGATCGGGTCCTTCGGCGACGCTACTTTGTAGATGGCCAGCACGGCGACGATGGCGAGCAGCACGTAGGCGAGCTTCAATAGATGCGAACGATCGACCGTGTTCTCAAGCGGCGCTTGCGAAAGTCCCGTCGCGGCTTGCTTTTCGATTTGTGCGTAGACGGCCGGCGAGATCGATTCGGGATGACCGCGCAACATCAAGAAGTTGACCAGGCCATTCTTCAGCGATGGCCGGCTCTGCTCGATCGCCTTGGCGGCGTAAACCGGATTGATCCTGCGGAACAGCAATGGCGCCACAGCCCACGCACTCCAGCCAAGGCCGCCGGCCAAAAAGATTCCGAGCGCAACGGCCCGCGACACATGGCCGAGCCCGCCCGATACGATCCATTGATCGACCAGCGCCACGAGGAACAGATAGACCAGCGCGCCAGTCAGAAGCGCCATGCCCCCCCAGGCCAGATCGACCATGCGAACCATGCGCCGAGTCTTGCGCAGTTCGTTATCGATGTACTTTTCGTATCGGACGATTTGCACGTCCGAACGCCGGGCCGGAGCTTTTGCTTCCGGAACGCCTGATGCAGTCGACATCGGATAGGGTTCCTGGCCGCGCCGGCGGCGGAGCCCGGAATCGGGTCAGGGCGCCGGCTAATATCTAGTATCGTACACATTATAGACGCGGTCGGGGCCAAATTGATTCCGAATCACAGGCTTGTAATCGTTCGAATTTGCCCAATTCGCCACGACTTGCCTGGCCCGATCAGCCCCGCCGGTGGCGATCGCCGCTCCGCCTGGTTGATTCCTGCGCTAACAGCTAATCGCGGGGGAGGCGCAAACGAGGGCGTCGGGCAGGCTTATGGCAGTCCATAGTCGGCGTCGATCTTGCACCCGGGCAGCGATGGGGCCACCTGCCGGGCCGAGCGTTCGTCGACCTGCGCCCCACGAATGCCGAGGGTTTGCAGACTCTTCAGTCCAGCAATGGGCGTCAAATCGCTGACCGGCGTGTTCTTGACGTTCAGCGTTTCGAGCTTTTTGAGCCCGGCGAGCGGCGCGAGATCGGCCACGTGGGTCCGTTCGAGATCGAGCAGTTCCAGGTCGTATAGCCCGGCCAGCGGCGTGACGTCTCGGACGAGTGTCGCGTAGGGGAAATAAAGCCGCTTCAGCCGAGTTAGTTTGGCCAACGGGGCCAGATCGCGCACGCGCGTGTAGGTGAGATCAAGCGTTTCAATCC
>DASXPZ010000154.1:0-3008 GCA_036493275.1 Pirellulales bacterium | reverse complement strand
GGCCGATTGCATCCGGCGGTCGATGCCGGGGCGAATCACGAAGACTACGACCCGGTGACGAAGGAAGATCACGATCTGGTCTACGCGTATCGCAAAGGCGTCGCCAAGGGGATGCTCAAGGTGATGGCGAAGATGGGCATCTCGACGCTGCAAAGCTACAAGGGTGCCCAGATATTCGAGGCGGTGGGCCTCCGCGATGAAGTCGTGGAGCGTTGCTTCGACGGCACGGCCAGCCGCATCCAGGGTGTGGATTTTGACGTGTTGGCCGAGGAATCGCTACGACGCCATTCGCTGGGCTTTCCGGAGCATGCGGGTGACAGGTTGCCAGTGCTGCCGAATCCTGGCGAATTTCATTGGCGGGCTGAGGGCGAGCGGCACATGTGGGACCCGCCGGCGATCTCTGATCTGCAGGTGGCGGCGCGAAACAACAACGTCGAGGCGTATTATCGCTTTGCCGAGCATGCGAACTCAGATGCGCGGACGCGCTGCGCGCTGCGTGGCCTGCTGCGATTCAAGACGGGCGCGAACGGTGGCCCGATTCCTGTGGAGGAAGTGCAGCCGGCGAAGGAAATCGTCAAACGTTTCTGCACCGGCGCTATGAGCTTTGGCTCGATCTCAGCCGAGGCCCATGAATCGCTGGCCATCGCGATGAATCGGCTGGGCGGCAAGAGCAACACAGGCGAGGGGGGCGAAGACCCAGAACGATTCAAGCCGATGCCGAACGGCGACTCGAAACGATCGGCAATCAAGCAGGTCGCCTCGGGGCGATTCGGCGTGACGATTTGGTATCTCACGAATGCGGACGAGCTGCAGATCAAGATTTCGCAGGGCGCGAAGCCGGGCGAAGGGGGTGAGCTGCCGGGTCGAAAGGTCGACGACTACATCGCGCGGATTCGCTATTCCACGCCTGGCGTGGGGCTGATCAGCCCGCCGCCGCATCACGATATCTACTCGATTGAGGATCTCAAGCAGCTGATCCACGATTTGAAGAATAGCAATCCCTCGGCGCGCGTAAGCGTGAAGCTGGTTTCGGAGGTCGGCGTGGGGACGATCGCGGCCGGCGTCGCCAAGGGGTTTGCCGATCATATTTTGATTTCTGGCGATTCGGGCGGCACGGGCGCGTCGCCGCTCACGAGCATCAAGCATGCCGGGCTGCCGTGGGAGTTGGGCATCGCCGAGACGCACCAGACGCTGGTGCTAAACGATTTGCGCAGCCGCGTCGTGCTACAGACCGATGGTCAGCTCAAAACCGGCCGCGACGTGGTGATTGCCGCGATTCTTGGGGCCGAAGAATTTGGCTTCTCGACGGCGCCGCTGGTGACGTTGGGTTGCATCATGATGCGGAAGTGTCACTTGAACACTTGCCCGGTCGGCGTCGCGACGCAGGACCCGGAGCTGCGCAGGAAGTTTGCGGGGAAACCCGAACACGTCGTGAATTATCTATTTATGATTGCCGAAGATGCCCGGCAGATCATGGCCCAGCTCGGCTTCCGCACGATCGACGAGATGGTTGGCCGGGTGGACTGCCTGGAGACGAACGACGCGATTCAGCATTGGAAGACCGACGGGCTCGACCTGACGGGTCTGCTGTCACCGGCGAAGAAGGCTCATCCGGGCGTGGGCACGTATTGCACGCGTGGCCAGGACCATGGCCTGCAGTTTTCGCTCGATCGCACGAAACTGCTCGATCTGGCGCGGCCCGCGCTCGAAGAGGGCAAGCCGGTTCGCGCCGAGCTTGAGATCATCAATACGAATCGCACGGTCGGTACGATCTTGAGCCACGAGATCGCGAAAAAGTGGGGCGAGGAACTGCTACCGGACGGCACAATTCATTTCAAGCTCAACGGCTCGGCCGGACAGAGCTTCGGTGCGTTCCTGGCTCGCGGCGTCACGCTCGAGTTGGAAGGCGACGCCAACGACTATGTCGGCAAAGGGCTTTCGGGCGGGCGCGTGATTATCTATCCGCCGGCCAAGGCCAGCTACGTGGCGGCGGACAACATCATCATCGGCAACGTGGCGCTTTACGGCGCGACTTCCGGCGAGGCATTTTTCCGTGGCCGGGCGGCAGAGCGGTTTGCCGTCCGGAACAGCGGCGCCCACACGGTCATCGAAGGCGTGGGCGATCATGGCTGCGAATACATGACTGGCGGCCGGGTGGTGATCCTCGGACCGACGGGTCGCAACTTTGCGGCCGGTATGTCGGGCGGCGTAGCTTACATTTGGGACCCACACGACCTGTTCCTAGCCAATTGCAACCTGGGCATGGTGGAATTGGAGAAAGTCGTGGCGGACGAAGACGTGGCCGAGCTGCGGGACCTGATTGAAAAACACGCACGGTATACGGATTCGGCGCCGGCCGCCGAGTTGCTGGAAAACTGGGACGCGAGTCTGTCCCAATTTGTCAAAGTGATGCCGACCGATTACAAACGTGTGCTCGAGGAACGGATGCGGCGCGGCAAGACGGCGCAGCCGGCGGTGGTGTGACGTGAGGCAGTTTTCGGTTCGATCGATTTAGAGAATTTAATGGGCAAACCCACAGGTTTTAAAGAATTTGAGCGGCAGGTGGTGCCTTATCGCGATCCAATGGAGCGCGTGGGGGACTTTTTGGAGATTTTCACGCCGCCGGTCGATGCGCAACTGCGGACGCAGGGCGCTCGTTGCATGGATTGCGGGGTGCCGTTTTGCCAGAGCGCGACTGGTTGCCCGATCGACAATTTGATCCCGGAATGGAACGACCTCGTTTACCAGGGCCGCTGGAAAGACGCGCTCGAGCGGCTCCATAAGACGAACAACTTTCCGGAGTTCACTGGCCGCACTTGCCCCGCGCCGTGCGAGGGGGCGTGTGTGCTCGGAATCACCGATCCGCCGGTGACGATCAAGAACATCGAAAACGCGATCATCGATCGCGGCTTCGCCGAAGGTTGGGTAACGGCCCAGCCGCCTGCTTCGCGCACGGGTAAGCGCGTTGCGATTGTCGGGAGCGGGCCGGCCGGGCTGGCGGCCGCGGC
>DASXPZ010000153.1:0-2025 GCA_036493275.1 Pirellulales bacterium | reverse complement strand
CGATTCCGGTCGCCGGCACGTTGAAGCGCGTTAGCGGCGGATCGCAAATCGTGGAGACCGTTTCACGCGAAGGGCTGTGGGAAGCGCAAACGCCGCAAGTCTTCCGGCGCGACATCTTGCTCGAAGCCTATCAGCAGCGGGCAGGCTTCGTAGCGACCGACGACGCGCAGTTGGTCGAACGATTGGGGAAGCCGGTGGCCGTGGTCCGCGGTTCGTCGATGAATCTGAAAATCAGCACCAAGGAAGATCTGCGGCTGGCGGAGCAGGCGTTGCGCGCGCTGCCGAAGCCCAAATTCCAAGGCCCTCCCCATCCGTTTGCCGGCGACGACATGTGGCGCTAGCCACCGGCGAGGCGCAGGCCCCATCGCGGCGCGGGCGAACTTGACGGCGCGCTTTCAACTCAGTTTCGAAAGATCCACCCTGCGTTCGCAGATTGCCCATTCTCCCCGGATGACATTGCGGCGTTTTCGGTCGGCGCGTAAAGTGCTCGCCGATTTTGAGTAAGCCCCTGGCCGCTGGAGATGGCGGCCGAATGGGACGTTTCTCGCTGCGACCCGATCAATCTACGGGAGTGCCATCGCATGGACGCTGCCTCACGCTTGCCTATGGGCGGATCAAGTCGTTTCCGAAAGATCGGAATTCGTCTCGCCACGATGGGTCTGTCGGTTTTGCTGGCGCTGCTGGCCTGCGAAGTGGGTCTGCGCGTGGCGGGTTACAGTCCCACCTACATCAACCCGATGGGAAGTTTCCACGACGCCGACCCCGTGTGCGGCCATCGCGGTCGACCGAATATCGACGTCCGTTTCGCCAGCAAGGAATTCGACGTGCGGATCGTGCATGACGCCATCGGCTTTCGGCGCCTCGAAAGCCCTCGGCCATCGGCGTCGGACGCGCGGCGCGTCTGCGTCTTCGGCGATTCGTTCGTCTGGGGCTGGGGCGTCGAGCAGGGGGAGTGCTACGCGGATCAATTGCAGGCGCGGCTGCGTGATCGAAGAATTGAGAATTTCGGCGTCAATAACGTGGGGACCGTCGCCGAGTACGAGCTGTTTGCCAGCGAGTGCCGCGACCGCTTGAAGCCGGGGGACGTGGTGTTGCTGACCTTCTGTACGAACGACTTTCTCGACAACGTCACTGGTTCGCGCCACGCCGAGGTGCGAGACGGCCAGGTTGTGTTGCTGCCGGCCAATTCCCATTTGCGACCGAGCTGGAAACGAACCTGTCAGCAGGGGTCTTATCTTTTCAATTACCTCTCTTTTGTGATCAATCGATATCAATTGGAGCGTAGATATCGGCGGGAGAGTCAGCAAACGAATGTGGCGTCGCTGGCAAGCGCCGCTCAGGAGCACGCTGCGCAGGCAGCTAATGTCAGTCCGCCGGAAAGCAGCCATCAACCGGCGCCAACCGCGGCGACGGTCGCTGTGCAGGCTCCGCCGGCCCAAGCCGCGGCCGCGCCGGCGGCGGAAGTCGCAAAATCGCCCGTGGCGGCTGCCGAGACGACGAAACCAAAGAGCGACCTGGAAGCGCAGGTGATCGTGACGCGCCATTTTCTCGAAAAGTGGAAGCGCGACTGCGAGGATCGCGGCGCACGATTCATCGTCGCTTATATACCCGGAATGATCGAGCTGACGGAGTCTCCATTTGCGTCGATAGAAATCCTGGTTCAAAACCAGAAGAGTTACCGCGAGGCCTTCTTCGCCTGCGCCGAATCACTACAGATCGAAACGCTGGATCTGCTGCCCGGAATGCTCGCCGCGAAGCGCGAAAAGAGATTGGACCGACTCGCCTATCCGCACGACACGCACTGGACCGCGACAGGCCACCGGGTGGTGGCCGACATCGTCGCCCAGCGGTTAGAGGATACGACCGTTGCGGCCCGCTAGAGCGCTAGCGCGCCGGCTAGGTCTTGACGATATGGTCGCGATGTTCGCGCACGTTTTTGGTGGCGTTGCGCGTGTCGATCACCAGCGAGCCGTAGCGCACGATCTCGTCGTAATTGAAATCCGTATGATCGGTGGCAATTAGCAA
>DASXPZ010000152.1:0-4554 GCA_036493275.1 Pirellulales bacterium | reverse complement strand
GTTCCTTTTTTAATGCCACCAGGCGCCAGCACTCGACTTCTGACATTGGGACTCGCGTCGGTCGTCGCTATGATTGCACGCCGCTCGACAAACGAAATCGTTAGCGCGGGCGCGAGCCGTCGGCCGCTCTCCATTCTCTCCCATCCAAAATAGCAAGGGCTTGACGAATGCCACTGCGCGAGGAATTCGAAAACGTTGGCAACTGGTTGTTTCGCTGGCGGAGCTATCTGCCGATTGCCCTGGCCCTAGTGTTGGCCCTCGGACTGCGCGAGAACCGGCTGCAGCACTTCATGCCATCGCTCGGTTGGACGCTCTTCTGTTTTGCCGTCTCGGTGCTCGGACTGATAGTCCGCGTGCTCACCGTCGGCTTTACGCCAAAGGGCACGAGCGGTCGCAACACGCTCAATCAACGGGCGGACGAGCTCAATACTTCCGGCATCTATTCCACGGTCCGCCACCCGCTCTATCTGGGCAACTTTTTGATGTGGCTGGGCGTGTCCATGTACTGCCAACTCTGGTGGTTGGTGGCGATCGTCTGTCTTCTCTTCTGGCTCTACTACGAACGGATCATGTTCGCCGAAGAGGAATTCCTGCGCCGTAAGTTCGGCGAGAGCTACGTGAAATGGGGTTTGCAAACGCCTGCCTTCATTCCTAGCTTCAAAAACTTTCGCAAACCGAACCTACCCTTTTCGACGCGCAACGTGTTGAAGCGCGAATACTCGGGCCTGTTGGGAATGATTGCCGCCTTCGGCCTGATGGGGATGAGCGAGCACTGGGTGGTGAAAGGAAGCCTGGGGCTCGATCCCACCTGGCAGTGGATCTGCGTCACGGGCGTGCTGCTGTACGTGGTGCTGCGCACCGTTCGCAAGACCACAAGCTTGTTCGAAGTCGAAGGGCGCTAGAGGCTCAAGCTCGCAGTCCAGTTCTGCGTCAGCGCCAAGAATTCGTGCGCCGCTGCCGGCTTGTCCTGGCTTGTCCAGCGGCGCCTGGTCTCATCCGAAATGAGGCCGTGGGCCAGCATCCACCCGCTCACAGAGGCCGTTGGCCTCGGCAGCGTCCGCTGCGTATACTTTCAGTAGCAGCCCTGCGCCGCATTGAAGGGCTTGATCCCGGCGCTTCGCACTCTGATGGCCCAAGACAAATTGCGTCAGCGCATCGCCTGGGAGGCCGCTCGTCTGCTCTATAGGCGGGAGGAGTCCGAGTACTTTCGTGCTCGCTTGAAAGCGGCCCGTCTTGTCTCAAAGGGTCCGGTCGACCCGCGCGACATGCCCACGCGCCGCGATATCCGCGAACAGATCGAGGCGATGGCGGACAAGGTCCGCGAAGCCGGCGGCGACCCCGGGGCCTATCCGCCACCCGAAGTGTACGATCCGCTGGGTTCCTATCGGCCTGATCCGCCCGTCCTTATCGAACGTTTCGCTGTCTATCGTTCCTTGCTGTTGCCGCTGGAACGCGTGATGCAAAGACCGCAATCGCACCCGGAGGGTGACGCGCTCTATCACAGTCTGCAAGTCTTCGAACTGGCTCGAGAAGAGCTGCCGTACGACGAAGAATTCTTGTTGGCTGCGCTGTTGCACGACGTCGGCAAGGGCCTCGATCCGAAAGATCACATCGCCGCCGCGCTCGAAGCGCTCGATGGCCATATCACGCCGCGCACGGCTTGGCTGATCGAGCATCACACCGAAGCCGGAGCCCTGCGCGAAGGAACACTCGGCGCTCGATCGCGCCGTCGCCTGGCGGAATCCGAGAGTTTCGAAGAACTGATGCTCTTGGCCAAGTGCGACCACCTGGGGCGCCAGGTCGGCGTCGCTGTCGCCGACACCGACGACGCGCTCGACTATCTGCGCGAATTGGCCGAAAGTTGCGGCGAGTGAATCGTTTTATCTCGCTGCTTCAGGCGACGCGCCTTGGTTCCGAGTCGCCGCATCGACCTTCGCTTCTGGTGGCGGCGCGCTTCGGCGCCGGTTATGATCCCGCATATTGGGGCGGCAAAAAAACACACACATCCTGCGGGAACAAGAACCATGCACACCATACGACAATCTTCGAACTGTTGGCGCATCGTTGGCTGTGCCCTGCTACTCTTGTCCGTCGCGCCGGCCAGAGCCGCGGAAAACACCCTCACTGATCAAGAAAAGAAAGAAGGCTGGCGGCTGTTGTTCGATGGCCGCTCGCTCGATGGTTGGCAAACCAGCAGCCAGCAACCCAGCAAGACAGGCGTCGAAGAGGGCGCCCTCAATCCGCACGGTTGCGGCGGCTACATGCTGATCCACAAAGAGCAGTGGGAAAACTTTCGACTGGCGCTCGATTTCAAGCTGAGCAAAGGCTGCAACAGCGGCGTCTTCGTTCGCACCAGTCCGCTCACGCCACGGCCCGACAAAGACGTCGGTTTCAACGGGTTGGAAATCGCGCTCGACGACACCACCACGGCCGGCTTTACCGACACCGGCGCGCTGTACGATCTCTCGAAGCCCACGCGTAACGCGCTGCGCCCGTTGGGAGAGTGGAATCACTTGGAGATCACTTGCGATAAGAACGTGATCGAGGTCGCGATCAATGGCGAGCAAGTGAACCGGATCGATCTCGACAAGTTCACGGCCAAGAACCTGCGACCCGACGGCACGCCTCATAAGTTCGATGTGATCTACAAAGAACATCCGCGCCGCGGTTACATCGGCCTGCAAGACCACGGGGCGAATTGCTGGTTCAAAAACATCAAGTTGAAGCCGCTCGATTGATCTAGTTGCCACGCTTGCGGATAAAAACTCGATCTCCCGGCAGGACTTGCCAGTTGGTTTTCGTGTCCGCTTTCTCGACGATGCCTTGCCAGTCGACCGGTAGGACTTGCGACTGGGAGTTCGCCGTCGCGGGCCGAGAGATCCACACCCAGCAATCGGCCAGCGAAAGATTTTGATGCGAGACGTTGCTTTCCGCCACCGCGTCGAGCACCGTCTCCGAACCGGTCCAGGGGACTCGGGTGACAACGTCGCCGGAATCGGGCCCTTCGGAAATGACGTAATAGACCAGACTGTTGTAAGCGTAAACGACGACCGAGACCTGCGGATTTTCCAATCTTTCGCTGAGATGCTTCTCGATTGCTGTGCGGATCTCGGGCAGAGTCAGCCCGGCGACGTACACGCTGCCATAGCTCCCAAGATTTACAGTTCCGTCCGGTCCCACCAGATGCTCGCCGGCAATCTGCTGGGCGCCTGCGCTTTTCGACAGTTGCACCGACACCTCGGGCGCTGTGAGTTGACGCTTCAAGTGTTCAGCGATCTCTTCTGTCGCTTCAGGCAATGTCAATCCCAACACTTTCACAGAGCCGTAAGCTGGGCCAAGTGTGATCTTGCCGTCGCTGGCTACGTGAAAGTCGCCCGCGATCGGTTGATCGGGCAACGTTCCGAGCACGACCACGTCAATCTCGTCTAGCGTGCCGATCTTATACGGTGCCTTGGGGACAATTTTCAATCCTTCGATCAATAAAACGTCGGGCGGCTGAACGCGATAAGCGCGTCGCGCGCCGGGATCGCCGGCAGGGTGGACGTTCGCGGCGGCTACCGACGCCGGCTTGTCTCCCCACGGGGGAAGTTCACCGGCGTCGCTGCCGCCACGTCGCGAGCGCTGCATGAGCGCCAACATCACCGCCAGCACCACGGCCACCAGCCAACCGCTGAGCGCGAATGCGCGACCAAGCCGCGGCTGCGGCGACGATTGCATCGTCAGCAATCGCAAAATGCGGCTCCGCGTCGCCGGCGCGGTTTCCGACATGCCCAAGACCAGGGCAGGCCGACTCTGTGGGATAAAATCGATCAAGAGCGCGGCGAGCTCCACTGGATCAGCCCCGGCGGCCACCGACCAATCGTCGCAGGCCTGCTCGCACGCGGCGCGAAACTCGCGTCGCAAGAGCCAGGCCAGCGGTTGCCAAGGCAACACGGCGACCAAGAGCTCGAAGCCCAAGCGGCTCTGACCGTCGCGCCGGGCGATGTGCGCCAGCTCATGACAGAAAACCGCCTGCCACTGGCCGATTGATAAATGATCTGCAGGGAGGATCAATCGCGTTCGTCCCCACCAGGCCAAGGCTGGCGAGTCGATCGCCTGGCTGACGCAAAGTTCCGGCGCGGCGACTCCAAGGGCGTCGCTCGCGCTCTTTAATTCGGCCAGCAGTGTTTCGCTCGAGCAGGGAACGGCGCTCAAATACAGATGACGCACCGCCAGCGCGCTGCGGAGCAGTCGCAAGGTGAGCCCGATCGAGGCAAGCAACCAGACGGCGCCGATGGAGCGCCAGGCGACTTCTGCGCGGTCGATCGTTTTGGGGGCGACTGGCAGGGGCGCTGATACGATTTGAGCGCGGGGCGCCTTAGTCATGATCGCGAGATCGATCTTAGGGAATTCGGCTTCGACGACCACCGGTTGGGCGAACATCCCCCAGCCGTAATGTCGCGCCAAGCCAGTCAACATAGGCGCCGCTAGAAGCAAGCCGCCGGCAGCCACAGTCAGGGCGGCCCGCAGCGACGGTCGACGTCGACAAAAAGGAAAAATCGCCATGGCCGTCAG
>DASXPZ010000151.1:0-4730 GCA_036493275.1 Pirellulales bacterium | reverse complement strand
CTGCCCGGCGAGCAGGCCGCAGACGAGCCGCCCCTTATGACTGGGGGCCGTGCTGCGCGGAAAATGCGGGATCTGCTCGTACTCAACGCAAGCTTCGACATCTAATTGTTCCGCCAGCGCGCCGAGCCCCGTCCCCAGTATTACGCCCACGCGCGGCGCGCGGTTCCAGCGACGCGTAATGGCGTGAGCCGCTTCTGCAATGAAAGCACGATTCATTTTGGGGCCACACTGCCGATCGGTTCCGTCACGATCATTCCGATTTCATCACGTTTGTATCTTTCAGTATCCGTCGCCAGCAGTTTGAATGGAGTCGTTTGTGGCCGGATAAATCAGCGTCTCGGGGGCGCTCGCGCCGATGCGGCTGGCGCCCAATTCGCGCATTCGCACGGCTTCGGCGTGCGTGCGAACGCCGCCGGCCGCTTTCACTTGCATCGTCGGTCCGGCGTGCCGCTTCATCATGGCCACGTCATGTTCGGTGGCGCCACGGTAGTTGTAACCGCCGCCGGCCTGGCGGACAAAGCCGTAGCCGGTCGAGGTTTTGACGAAGTCGGCGCCCACTTTCCGGCAGATCTCGCAGAGGGCGATCTTGAACGAGTCGTCCGGCAGGTAGTCGTTCTCGAAAATGACTTTGACGATCGCCCCGTCGGCGTGCGCGACGTCGACGACCGCTTGAATATCGGCCCGCACAGCGTCCCAATCTCGGCCCAGCGCGCGGCCAATTTGGATCACCATGTCGAGCTCGGTCGCTCCTTGCTCGATCGCCAGGCGGGCTTCGAAGACTTTAACCTCGGTCTGGTTTCCGCCGTGTGGGAAGCCGACGACTGTGCCGACCGCCACGCCCGATCCGGCGAGCAACTCGGCCGCCAGCGGCACGGCGTAGGGCTTGATGCAGACGCTGGCCACGCCCAATTCGGCGGCTCGCAGGCAGCCGGCCCGCAGCGCTTCGTCGGTGAGCGTGGGAGGAAGAAGCGAATAGTCGATCATCCGTGCAATCGATTGGTCCAACGTGGCGCCTCGGGTGGAGATAAGCGTCGAAGGAAAAGTTACATCGCGAGCGCAGCGCTTTTGGCCGGTTCAGAGAAAACGCCGGCGCGTGCGACCGCAGCAACTTAACCGGTCGAGGCGGCTATCGACTAGTCAAGTCCGATAGAACCGCCATCGCCTCAGGGGCAGAAAACCGAATCAGCGCGGGACGATGGGCGACGCTTACCGTAGCCTTCCCAAGGGACCAATCGCGGCGGCATATTGGGCAAGAGTCAGACTATTGGCTCGCGAGGCGAGGGTGCTTGGCGTGGTTAGCGCCGCCCAGCCGGACGCGGCCGAGCTCGTCGAATTGACCGCCACGACAGCGAAGTAAGTCGTCGAGCCCGTATTCAGGCCTGAGATCGTCACCGAAGTGGTCGAGGCGCTGACCTGGCCCAGGTAGACCGATTGCGCTCCGTTCCAATAATAGATCTGGTAAGCGGTCGCGCCGGCCGAAGCGCTCCACGAGATTGTTCCTGCTGTTGCGCTAGTGGCGGTCGCCACCACGTTTGTTGGGGCGGCCAGCGCCGCGGCCTTGGGCATCACCACGCTGGCCCAGCCGGTTGCGGCAGTCGTCGTGGCGTTGTACGCGGCCACGTAGAAGTACTGGGTCGAGTTAGGGGTCAAGCCGCTGACGGCCAGCGATGTTGTCCCGGCGCCCACATTTCCAACTTGCACGGCTTGGCTACCGTTCCACTCATAAACTCGATAGCCCGTCGCGCCCGCCGAGGCGCTCCAGGAAACTGTGGCTGTGGTGCTCGACGTGGCGGCGACCTGCACGGAGTGCGGAGCAGAGAGCGGCGTGGTTACCGGCGACAAGGTCGTCACCTTCGCCCAGCCGGTCTCAGCCGAACCTGTGGAATTGGTCGCGGCGATGGCGAAGGAATATGCGGTTCCGGCGGTTAGATTAGTGATTGTGGCCGATGTGGCGCTGGCGCCCACGCTGCCGATCAAGACCGAGAGGCCATTTTCGAGTTCGTAAACGTTGTAGCCTGTGGCGCCACTCGAGGCTGTCCAGCTCAGATTGACCTGAGTGGTCGAGACGGCCGTCGCCGAGAAGTTGGCTGGCGTCGCTGGAGCGGTCGCCGTTGTGCCACCGCCGGTCGTTCCGGTCCCAGTGATGGTCCCAGTTCCGCTCGTGCCGTTCACGCCGTAGCTGACGAGGTAAGGGACGAGCAGATTTGCCACCGGGCTGCCGCGGCCAGTCGCCAGATCGTACCCCACGGCCGTGGATTGGAACTGGGTGCTGCCTGTGGTGATGTCGTGGAAATCGGCCGACGCGGCGGCGTAAATTGCTGGCAGAGTTTGCGTCGCTCCGTTCAGCGTGCTTTGACCATTCAGCGCACGGCCTTGATCGGCGATGGCGACCAGCGCCGCCCATTGCGGGGCGCCAGCGCTTGTGCCGCCGATGCTCACCCAGCCATGATCTGGTCCGAACGTGTCATACACGGCCATGCCAACGCCGGCGTTGTAGGCCACGTCGGGCGATTTGCGGCCCGAGAATTCCTGACTGACTCCGCCGCCGCCGCTCCAGATTTGGCCACCGCTGGTGGTGGGGGTCCAAGCGGTTTCGTTGGTGATCGCGCCGCTGGAAGTGAGGTACAGATCGGTTCCGCCCACGGCCAGCACGTTGGGGCTCTCGGCCGGGAAGTTCGACTTGCCATCGTCGCCAGAAGACGCGACGAACGTGATTCCCTGGTGGCCAGTCGGAGTAACGAGATACTTCGAACTGAGCGCCTGATCGTTCGACGCGTTCGATAGACTGTCGTCGCTTCCCCAGCTCATCGAGATCACGGAGACGCCGGCCAGATTGCGGGCGTAATTGACCGCGGCGAACAAATCGGAATCCGAAGCGCTCGAGGCTTCGACCAGCACGATATTAGCGCCCGGGGCAATGGCGTGCGCCCACTCGACGTCGAGCGCCGTTTCCCCCTCCCAGCCCTGGCTGGGATCGGTTCCGGGCAAGGATGAACCGCCGTTTTGGTTGACGATGGTGAAGTTCTTCGGAGCGGCGATTCCCATGGCCGAGTCGAACGCGGCTAGATCCGAACGGATGTTGGGGTCATTGTAGGCGTCGATAATGGCAATCGTCTGGCCGCTACCATCGGCGGCTGTCGAGCCGAACGAGACCGCGTTGATGCCGTAGGCGGCGCGGATCTGCGTCGGTGTATAGCCCGTCACGCCGGAACTGGCGGCCGGAACGTTGAGGTGGTCCGTCTGAAAGCCGCTAGCCGTTAGCAATTGGCGCGATTCAAGAGATTCCACACGCAGACGACGATCGGCGCATGGACCCCGATCGTCTCGACGACGGCGCAGCTTGGCGCCTTTCACTCCGAAATACTGGAGGAACATCACTCTCCACCTGTCCGCTAGATTCCCTTCCCCCTGGTTCAAGTCAAAGCCTAACCGCATAGGCAGGCCGTGTCTACGAATCGGCTTCGGGCTGACAGAATTTTAAGCAACTGAATGTGCTGTAAGTAGTTTGCTCACTAAGCACTAACGCGATCCTTAAGAGTCTCTAACTCAACCTAATTGTGGTTAGAAAACGCCTAGTTTTCAGCAGTTTTGGAGGGGTTAAGTTAGGCGCTCTAAGGCAGACGCCCGCAAGGAGTCCGGTCGGATTGCGCTCGCGTTCGGTTTAACCCCATTTCAACACAATCGTTGGGCAAGATCGTTCACCAATCCGTTGAGGAGTGATTGGTTAGGGCCGCCGCTGCGATCCCTTGCTTCGGGCAACCAGAAAATCGCCGGATTCCAGGCTCCCAACCTCCATCCGGCCGAACCTAACGAATATGGTAACCTTGCTTGAACGTCGCCGCGCGGATTCGGTCTTGGCTCGCGCGTCGAAAGGTCGTCGGAAGCAAGGATGTCCTCGTGAATCTGCGAATGATCGGGAGGGTGCTCGTCGCCGCTGTCGTGGATTGGCAGCGCGATCGGGCTACGCGCGTGGGAGCGGCCATCGCTTATTACGCCATCTTCTCCATTCCTCCGATCTTGTTGATCTCGATCTCGATCGCCGGCAGGTTCTTTGGCGAGCGCGCGGCGAAGGGGCAGGTCTTCGAACAAGTCCAGCGGTTCTTAGGGAGCGACGTGGCTGCGCGAGCCATCGAAGATCTGGTCCGCAACGCGGCCCGTCCTCACGCGGGCCGTTACGCCACGGCCCTGGGGCTGTTCGCCCTTTGGTTCGGCGCCTCGGGCGTCTTCACCGAGTTAAAGGAGGCGCTGAACGCGATTTGGGAAGTCGAGCGGCGTCCCGGCTACGCCGTGGTCGGATTCGTGCTGCAATATGTTTCTTCGGTCTTGATGGTTGTGGCCGTCGGCATCTTTCTGCTCGGATCGCTAGCCATCAGTTCGATTATTTCGGGCGCCTCGGAGACCGCGCAGCAAAATAATCCTTGGATACCCGAGTGGCCGTGGCGCAGCCTGGACTGGTGTATTTCGATCGTCGTGCTGACCGTTCTGTTCGCAGGCATCTTCAAACTGATTCCAAATGTTGTGGTCGGCTGGCGCGACGTGTGGGTAGGCGCGATGGTGACCGCGGTGCTATTTACCGCCGGAAAGTTTCTGATTGGCGTCTATCTGGCGCGGTTGGCGATCGCGTCCGCGTACGGGGCGGCTGGCTCATTGATTCTTGTTTTGTTATGGACATACTATTCGGCGCAGATCGTGCTATTTGGGGCGGAGGTCACGCAGTCGTACGCGCGCGA
>DASXPZ010000150.1:0-1983 GCA_036493275.1 Pirellulales bacterium | reverse complement strand
CTATTGAGTTATCCGTTTGTTGTCGAGCCGCGATTGAAGCTCGGCGAGCAGACTTGGAGCTGGTCTTGGGGTTACGGGCTGTTTGCCGTGGCTTGTGGATTGTGCGCGATTCAGCTCTTTTTGCGCGGGGAGCGGGGGACGTCTTCAGAGACAAACGCCGAAGGCGACGCGGCCCTCATCCGTCGGACTTCGTCCGCCACCTTCTCCCGGGGGGAGAAGGAAGCGCTGGCGACGTCTGCCGAGGTGGATCAGGAAACTCAGCCGGCAGGGCTGGGATTGATGGCGCTTTGGTTGGGGCTGACGACGATGGCCTCGGCGCTATTGCTTGCGACGACGAACCAGATCTGCCAGCAAGTGGCTGTCGTTCCCTTTCTATGGATTTTGCCTCTGGTTCTCTACCTGTTGTCCTTCATTATCTGTTTCGACAGTCCGCGCTGGTACGCGCGGTGGTTGTTTTTCGGTCTGTTGGGAACAATGGCTGCCGGCGCCACGGCGATACTTTTCGTCGGACCGGACGCGACGATCTTCACGCAAATCTCGGTTTACGCGCTGACGCTCTTCGCGGCGACGATGGTTTGCCACGGCGAGCTCGTCCGGTCGAAGCCCCCGGCGCGGCAACTTACGCTCTTCTACTTGTTGGCGGCGGCCGGGGGAGCGCTCGGCGGATTGTTTGTGGCCGTTGTTGCGCCGGCCTGTTTCACCGGCTATTGGGAGTACCCGATCGCGCTGTTTGGTTGTTGTTTGCTGGCGGTGATTACGCTCGGGCGAGATCCGCGCGGTCCGTTTCGTCAGCCAGGCATGTCCTGGTTGTGGCCGGTTAGCGGCCTCGCTCTCGCCGCGCTGGGAGCCATGCTATGGATCCAGGTCACGGTGCGCCGGGCTGGCGTCGTTGACGTGTCGCGCAATTTCTATGGCCTATTGAGAGTCTACGACGAAGCGACTTCCGCCGGGCTGGTTCGCATACTGGCCCATGGACGCATCATGCACGGCATGCAATTTCTCGACGAAGAGCACCGGCGCCTGCCAGTCAGTTATTTCAGTCATCAGTCAGGCATCGGCCTGGTGCTGGACCATCATCCTCGCCGACGCGCTGCGCAGAGCGAGGATCAGAGATTGCGGATCGGCGTAATTGGGCTGGGTATCGGCACGGTCGCCGCGTATGGCCAGCCGGGGGACGTGATCCAATTTTACGAGATCAATCCCGACGTGATTCGTTTTGCCGAAGAGGATTTTACATTCCTGTCAGACAGTCCGGCGAAGATCGAAATCGCGGAGGGGGACGCGCGGCTGGTGCTGGAAGGGGAGTTGGCTGCAGGGCCGCAGCAGTTCGACATTCTGGCGATGGACGCCTTCAGCAGCGACGCGATTCCGATGCACCTGGTCACGCGCGAGTGCGTCGAGCTGTATTGGAAGCATCTCAAGCCGGACGGCGCGCTGCTGTGCAACATTCGCAATCGGAGCGTCGACCTCGCGCCGCTGATGCGCGGCCTGGCCGAGATCAGCGGCAAGGAGATGTTGCGGATCGATTCAATGCACGACGCCAACGGCGCCTACGACGCCAGTTGGGCGATCCTGACGACAAACACCGAATTGCTGAACGACCCGCAGATCAAGGCCCGTTGCGTCGAGTTGCGGAAGGATGGCCCGCCGCTCATCTGGACCGACGACTACGGCAGCCTGTGGCACGTGCTGAAGTGGTAGGCCCGCGCGGCGCCATTGCGCTGTTCTCGGCGACGGCATGCGAGGCCGCGATCCCCATAGTATATTGCCTTCGTCACGCGGGTTCTTCCTTGGCGCGCGCCGTGAGAACGCAAATATTAAGCCAGCCAGCGCTCCCATGATCTTTTACGCCTTGACGATTTTCTGGAGCGCGTTTCTGCTTTTCTTGGTTCAGCCGATTCTAGGGAAGCAGATTTTGCCGTGGTTCGGCGGCACGCCGGCGGTTTGGACAACTTGCCTGTTGTTCTTCCAGGTGCTGCTGCT
>DASXPZ010000149.1:0-1793 GCA_036493275.1 Pirellulales bacterium | reverse complement strand
CCCCGGTGTCGGCCTGTTGGCGAATGATGTCTTCGAGCCGCAACGAGCCGGTGGCCAGCACCACTCCCAAAATGGCCAGCCCCAGCGGCAACTCGTATGCGATCAACTGGGCGCTCGAACGGAGCCCTCCCAGAAAGCTGTACTTGTTATTGCTGGCCCAGCCGCCGAGGATCACGCCATAGACGGCAATGCTCCCCATCGCAAACACGAAGATCATGCCGACGTCGACATAGGGAGCCAGCACCAACTGCACGTCAATCGTGTGGCCCAGCACTTCGAACGGCGGCAAAACACTGCCGAACGGGATCACGGCGAACGGAATGATCGCCGCCGCCATGATCGAAATCGGCGCGAGCGTGTAGAGGAACTTATCGACGTGGGCCGGCGTGTATTCTTCCTTGAAGATCATCTTCAGGCCGTCGGCCAGCGGCTGGCCCAGCCCGAAGACCTTGATCTTTGTGAATGGAATTCCCACGCGGTTGGGGCCGCGGCGATCTTGCACCCAGGCCGCGATCCAGCGCTCAAGCAGCACCAGGTACGCGGCGCCAGTCAACAGCGCGAACAATATCAGCGCGATCTTGACCAGGGCGACAATGATATCGACAGATGGCATAACTTCGGACAATCCGGTTAGCGGGCTTGCGCCAGTTGGTTGATTTTCAGGTCAACGCCGGTCTCGGGGATTTCTCCCCAGGCGACGTTGAAGTACGGAATTTCGGCGGCGACTTCGGCCAGAATCCGCCGCGAATCATACAAGCTGGGCCGGCGCTGCAACCGCCAGTAGAGCGATCCTTCGACCCAAGCCCCCGTCGGCGGGCGGACCACCCACGCCGCGCGCTGCAAGCGATCCGCGTGATTGACGTACGAGCCGTCGCGCTCGGCGAACGACCCGCCGGGCAATTGATACGTGGCCAGCTCCCACAGCGGCGAGACGAACATGTCTTGCACGATGAGCGTGTCGAGTCCCGCGAAGCGATCGGCCGTGGCGGCGTCGATCCAGTTGGTTTTGTAGCCGGCCGAAACCCAGGCGGCGCGGATCTCCCCTCTGTCGAGCTCGGCCAGAAACTGGTCGAACGAGAATATCCCGCCGAAGAAGCGGACGACTTCTTCCACGCCGCGGCGATTGGGGCATTTCTCCGCTCGGATGGTAAAGCCGTTCGCAAAACGCTCGTCGGCGCCTTCGACCGGAACGGGACCGAGCGCAAGGACCGCTTGCGGATCGAGCCCGCGAATAAAGTGGCCGAGCAGATACGCTTCTTCGACCGTCAAATGAGGCGACAGCACCGCGGCCAGCCGACCCGCTTTTTTCAGAGCGGCGGTTAGCTCGTCCGGCAGCGTGGCCCATTCGACATTGGCCATCACGCCATCCGCTTCGCGCTTGCGCGGGCCGACCTGGCGGTCTTCGCTATGAACGTGATGAAAGCCGTAGCGTCCTTCGTCGCACATCCACCACTGGTTAACATGCGGATTTTCGCGCGGCTTCAGGCGCCAGAGATGATCTTGATTCTCTTCCCCCCAGATCGAGCAGCCGGTCGAGCAGCCGGTGCAAACGGTCGGGCGCCGTTTCAGAAACCAAACCCGCTGCTGGTAGAGGAAGTCGCGATCGCCGAGTGCCCCCACCGGGCAAAGGTCGACGACGTTGCCCGAGAGCTTGTTTTCCAGCGGAAAGCCGGGGAAGACATCGATTTCTTCATGGCTGCCGCGGTTGATCACCATCAATTCGGACGTGCCGCTGATCTCTCGGCAGAAGCGGACGCAGCGCGTGCACATCACGCAGCGATCGACGAACAACG
>DASXPZ010000148.1:0-2946 GCA_036493275.1 Pirellulales bacterium | reverse complement strand
GAGGTGTGCGTGCTCAGACTGATCGCCCAGTCGTCGTTGTGCATTTCTCCAGCAGTGAACCATGATGCCGTGTTTATAAATGACCCATTGGGCCCATTTGGCTCCACCAGAAGCTGATAGCCTATGTTGATAGGAGTACCTGGCGCAATAAGCTCTTGATCTCCACTGTTGGTGGAACGCTCAATTTGGGCGCGATTAACATTTGAACTATCGAACCAAGCATAATCACCAGGTCGAATTTCGAAGCGCAGAGTTTGTGGGTCAGGATTAGTGAGGCTATAGCTCTTGCCCGCCGTGTCAACTTCGTAGATGTCGCCGCCGATGCTAAAGCGCGTTTGCGGCGTAGACGTAAATGACGTAATCGTGCCGGTGGTATCCAATTTCAGGCCTCCATCGAGTTACAGATTATTTCTCTTTGGCGTTGACAAGGGAATTCCATTGCCGCGAATCGCAAAGGCGCGCGGACATACTGCATGCTCGCGGATGATGCCGCGAAAAGACTCTAAGGCAGCGGGATTTGATTGCCCCCCCGACTGCTTCCGGTCGGTTGGTTAATTAGGAAGTATGGCGAAAAAAGTTTCAAAATGTGATTTATACACACGCATATAACGCGAAACATGCCCTACGTATGGCGCCGAAATATTCCCCATTCGTCAGTCAATCGCGGCCAACATTGGTGGTCCGCCCCTAAACTTGTCGCTCTGGCGACCAGTCTTGGCAGTAGCGCTCGCAGCGTCAAAGCTGGTTGATGTCACGCAGAAGTCGCGAGCGCGACGAGTGCGTGATCGGTCTTCCCCCACTTTTGGATCGGTCTTCCCCACTCTTGGAGAGCCAGCTGTCGTTCGGTTTTCTATGATGTCGCAGTGAAGGGGCTAGCGATCCAGCCGCGCGCTCGTCATCGTGGCGTCTGTGGAGACGCTTGGCCATGCCGCGAACGCCAGGTTGGTGGCTAATCGAAAAAATAGCCTATTTGCCGGTCACGATGAAGGTGCGGTCAACTGGGCATGTCTTGCATCGTTGATCGAGACTGCAAAGATCCACGGCATCGACCCTCAGGCTTATCTGGCCAACATCCTCGCCAAGCTCGTCAACCGCTGGCCTGTGCAAGAACTCGATGAGCTACTGCCGTGGGCCTGGGCCAAACAGCAGGCTGCCTATACCCTGGCTGCGCGAAGCAGCCAGCTTACGGCTACGACGAGCTCGATGAGATCTTCCGCGGCGATCGAGGGCACGCCTGAGCACCTCGCCGTTAACACGATCTTCAATCGTTACAACGATGTCTCGTTCACCCTCCCCGACAACCCGCAAGCCTTGATGCGGGTAGAGGTTCGGGGGGGTTGAGCGTCGCCGTCGCTCGTCTCGCGACGATAAGATGCGGATCATCGAGGAGACGCTGGCGCCCGGCGCGGTGGTGACGGAGATCGCGCGGCGGCGGCGGGCCCGCTTGGCGACAGTCGCTTCGGCAGGACCGCGCTTTGTCCCGGTTCAGGTCGCCGCGGCTGCGGCCGAAAGTGTCCGATCGATTGAAGCCCCAGCGGCGATGCCGGCCCGGAAGCCACGCAGCCTGATCGAGATCGAGCTCGGTGACGGCAAGCGCAGCGTTGACGAGAATGTCGACGCTGAGGCGTTGGGGCGGGTTCTCCATGTTCTGAGCCGACGATGATCCCGATACCGAGCGGCGTCAGGGTCTGGATCGCCACTGGGCACACGGACATGCGCCGCGGCATGCAGGGCCTGGCGTTGACGGTTCAGGAGAGCTTGAAGCGCGATCCCCATGCCGGCGATCTCTATATCTTCCGCGGGCGTCGGGGCGATCTCGCCAAGATTCTTTGGCATGATGGCATCGGCTTGTCGCTGTACGCCAAGCGCCTGGACCGCGGCAAGTTCATCTGGCCCTCGGCGTCATCGGGCGCGGTGTCGATTCAGCGGCCCAGATGGCTTATATGCTGGAAGGGATCGACTGGAGAAATCCGCAACTGACATGGCGACCGCAGAGCGCCGGCTGAGCCAAATAAAATGTGGGACCACGTGCATTTTAGGGCGCCACAAATCACTGAATTTATGATTCTCTCGTTTGCATGGACACGGCTCGCGACGCTCTTCCCGACGACATAGCCGCTCTGAAAGAGGCGCTGGCGACTGAACGCGCGAAGGCTCTGGATATCGCAGCGGAGCTTGCGGTCGCCCGTGCGAAGGCGTCGGAAGACGTAGCACTGATTGCCCAGCAGAAGCTGCGGATCGCCAAGCTCGAGCGCCAGATCTACGGGCAAAGATCGGAACGCTCGTCTCGCCTGATCGACCAACTGGCGCTGACGTTCGAAGAGCTGGAAGCCAGCGCCACCGAAGACGAGCTTGCGGCCGAGAGAGCCGTCGCCAGGACGACAATTGTACGCGGTTTTACGCGCACGCGCGCCGAACGCAATACGTTCCCCGATCATCTTCCCCGCGAGCGCGTGGTGATCGATCCGCCAACGGCGTGCGAATGCTGCGGCGGCAATCGCTTGCGCAAGCTCGGCGAAGACGTGACCCGGACGCTGGAATCGGTGCCGCGCCAGTGGAAAGTGGTCGACACCGTGCGCGAGAAGTTCTCTTGCCGGGACTGCGAGAAGATCAGCCAGGCGCCGGCACCGTTCCATGCCGTTGCAAGAGGCTGGGCTGGCCCAAGCCTGCTGGCGATGATCATGTTCGAGAAGTTCGGCCAGCATCAGCCCCTGAACCGCCAGGCCGAGCGTTACGCTCTGGAAGGCGTGCCGGTCGCGCTTTCGACGATGGCCGACGCGGTGGGATCAGTCTGCGCGGTGCTTGATCCTCTTCTTCGCCTGCTCGAGGTCTATGTCATGGCAGCCGAACGCCTCCACGGCGACGACACCACCGTGCCCGTGCTGGCCTTGGGCAAGTGCGATGTCGCCCGATGCTGGGTCTATGTGAAGGACGACCGCCCCTTCG
>DASXPZ010000147.1:0-5444 GCA_036493275.1 Pirellulales bacterium | reverse complement strand
TATCTGCATCCGGGCGAGTTCAACGAGATTCACCCTTGGAACTATTCCAAGCTGCCGTTGGTGCTCGGCGGAGGCACAGGCTACGAGGTCCGCACCGAAGGGGAATTCGACGCGGCGCTCCGCAAAGCCTGGGCCGACCACAGCGGCCTGAGCCTGATCCAGGTCCACTTGCCGATAGACGATTGCAGCGCGCCACTTGCGCGCCTGGCCGAGCGCCTAAGCAAGCGAGTATAGCGCTACACCGCAAGAAGACTCTCCGGGAGTGCGAGGCTCCCGCCGAGCAGGCGCTTTACGACTCGCGTTCTTATTCAAGAAGATCCCGCAGCCTGCTCAGTGTCTTTGCGGGCGTTCTCACGCGCAATTGTGACAGTGCCCCTTTAACAGCACTTCCGTCACATCGCTGATCACAGCGCGCGGAGAATCCTTCTTCTGGCGGTTTAGTTGCACGCCCATGTCGGGCAGACAGGTGATCTCGCCGCAATCGACACAGATGAAGTGCGCGTGCTTGTCGGCCCGTTTGGCGACTTCGCCGCGGATCTCGAAGCGCCAGACGTGGTCCCCCAGATCGACGCGGGCCACGAGCTCGGCGTCCGAAAGCTCGACCAGGTTGCGATAAACGGTCGTACGGTCGAGCCCGGCGCTAGCAAGCTTGGCCGCGCAATCGGCGTGGCTCATCGGGCGGGCGGCTCGGCTCAACACGCCCAGCACTGCCAGGCGGGCTGCGGTGCAGCGCAGGCCGACATCGCGGATGCGCGCCCGCAGACGCTCCCGCTCCGACGCGGATCGTTCGCTCTTCATCAGGACCGCTTTGTTGAAAGAAGCACAAAAACGTCCCGGCGGCCTCAGTGAGGTCGGAACGGGAGTTTCGGAATGGTTGGTCGAGACAAGTTTACCATATTGGGCCGCCGCGTGGGAATTGGGGCCGGGACTTTTCGCACAATCCGCGAGATGCGATTGACCAAGGGGCGCGGTCTAGAAACCAATGCGAGGCTTTTCTACCGGGGGAGAGATCCCGGGAACGGGGGCGCGGGATTCGGCCTCGAAGTGGTCTGCGACGGTGTTGGACGACAGAAGGCCTCGCCTTGCCATTTCTTCTACCACTCTCAGAGAATTGCTTGACACGTTCCTGCTGACTCGGCATAATTGCAATCCAATTGCATTTACTATCAGATTGTAATAGTATCTGAGATCCCATGAACGTCGGCCGTCACTCGCTGGTTTCGCTGCTGCTCGCCCTGCTTTACGGCGGGACGATGCTGTTTGGCCAGAGCTTGCACGCGCTGCTCGATTGCGGGCACGACCATGGGCCTTCGCACGACCATGAGCCTGCGATCGTTCATAGTCATACCCACCCTCATGAGCACGCCCCGGCAAGCTTTCACGGTCATGAGCCTCTCAAGGGCCACAATCATGGCTCACCTTGCGGATGTGAGCATGTCGCCCACCACGACGAGCATTCGCAAGACGATCACGCTAAGCCTCACGACTGCGTCTCGGACGCGCGAATCGACAGTCAGGAATTCACGTCGCCCATGCTGGCGGCGCCAGATGAGCTGACGGCGCACGCGTCGGACTGCCCCATCTGCCAGTTCCACAGTCAGGGGCAGCTCCGCGCCGCGGAAGACTCCCCCGCCGAACAGCCCCTTCCGGCGCTATCCATCTCTCGAACGACCCCTCTGGTCGCGGCCGAGTTCGCGCTCGGCGTTCACTCGCCGCGCGGCCCTCCGGCCTGACGCGGGCCCTCAGGCGGCTCGCGGATTTCGCCGGAACACGTGCGCGCAGTGCGAATAGCGCTTACGCGCGGGGTACTGCTCCTGGCGACTTAACCCGAGTTCACCCGTCTGGCGGCAACGCACTTGGCGGGTGGATCCGGTACGGCCCAGTCGCGCTCGGGCGGGCTGCTTCACGTGAAGTCGACGCGAACGCCAGGGGTTAACCGCGCTGCGCCATCGCTTGCGCTTTGCGCAACGAACTGACGAAAGGTCGAGTCTCACTGGGACTCCAGTTTGCTGGGGCTTAGTCTCGCCTCTGCCTGCGCGCTTTCGGCAGGGCGAATGGTTGGTCAGACCGCGGCCTGCGCCGAGGTCGCGGCAGGGGCGAGACGCTTTGGCGCTCTTACGGTGCGAGCACGTTTTTTAGGAGGCGAGATGAAGACACACCCATCGAACTCCGGCAGCCGACGTGGCATGACGCTGGTCGAGCTGCTCGTGGTCGTGGCGATCATTGGAATTTTGATCGGCTTGCTGTTGCCCGCGGTGCAATCCGTCCGCGCCGCAAGCCGGAGCGCCAAGTGCAAGAACAATCTGCGGCAGCTCGGGCTGGCGATCCACATGTACGCCAACATCAACAACGGCTACATCCCGGATTCAGCCCACGACGTCGACGAGACGTTTTCCTGGGTCAACACGCTGGCGCCGTTTCATGAAAATGTGGACGCATTGCGAATCTGTCCTGACGATTACTCAGGTGAAGCCCGACTGGCGATCCGCTCCACCAGCTATGTGATCAATGGCTACGTGGTGATCAATGCCCGGCCCGATACGGTCCGCAGTCTGTGGCAATTGCAGGCCACGACCCGCACCATAATCGTGATGGAAGGCGCCAACAATCGCCTCGTCGAGTTCGACCTCGAACATGTTCACTCGTACGCCTGGTTTACGACGCGGAATATTCAAGAAGGAGTCGTCTGGCAGACCGTCAGCGGCGAGGTTCAGACCGATCAGCACCAGCAGGCCGCCAACTATCTGTTCGGCGACGGACACGTCGAGACGATCCCGGCCATCAAGATCCAGGGATGGTGCAACGTGGGCTACAACTTCGCCCTGCCGGATCCTCTCCCGCCCCCATGACGATGCGCGTCACGACCGCTAACTATTACCGCGAACGAGAAAAAGCGACTTAGCGAGGATTTTCAAATGCAAAACGACATGATTGCTTGCGCCGGTCATCTACAAAGGACTATCGTGTGCCACCGCTGGCTTGTCCCCCAGTGCATTACTTCTGTCGGCGCCTTCCGAACAGTTCTCGACTCGTCTCTCAAGCCATACCGGGGTCACAGAACCCGGCTACGGAATGACGCGGTTCGCCCATTCGCCTGCGCTGTTAAAACGACTGTGTTCTGGGCAGTGCCGCTGCTGGCGCTATTCGCCGCGCCACAACGCAGCCACGCGCTCCACTTCGATTACCTGGCGGAGCAAAACCCCAATGGTCAAATCGTCACCGGCACCAATGACTTCGACAACGGCAACGCGCTCGTCCTGCCGGTGCGGGTGTTTTATCGCGATTTGGACTATTTGCCGGATGGAACGTCTTTTGGATCCGATCCGGGTTATAGCGCCGTGAGCCCCATCAACGTGCCCGACGGATACTTCGCATTGCCGCCGTCGACGCCCCTGTCCTTTGACATGATGGCGTACTCGATCGGTGGCGCAGGCGTCAGCAACCTATGGTATTGGAATGGCCAGGGAGACGTGAACTTTCAGCCGGCGGTTGGCCAGAACTTCAAGCTCTCCGTCGGAAACAACAGCATTTCGGTCAATGGCGCCGCGGCGGGTGTGACAGGGCTCACAATCCAACTCACGACTTCCACCGGATCGATGCATTTCCATCCATCGTACTATCTCACGTCGACCTCGGGCGGAGTTCCGGCCGAAGGCGTTTACATGATCGCCCAAGAGCTTCGGATGCCAGGTCTCATCAACTCGCTTCCCTATTACACGTTATTCGTAACCAACGCGATCAGCGACGCGGCGTACGTCGACGCGCAAAACTGGGCAAAGAGCGACATGGTCGTTCCGGGGGACGTGAACAACGACGGCGCGGTCAACGGCCTTGACCTCAGCATGGTCCTCGGCAAATGGCTAACGAAAGCGCCGGCGGGCGACAACAAATACCTTCCGGCCGGAGACGCGAACTACGACGGCGCGGTCAACGGCCTTGACCTCAGCTTGGTCCTCGGCCATTGGCTACAGACCGCGGCCACGATGAACGGCAACGTCGTGACCACGACCTCTGTGCCCGAGCCTGCCACCTTCGCTCAGGCGATGTCGGCCGCGGCCTTGGTCGCGCTGGGGGCCCGTCGGGCTGCCCGTGCGCGCCGCCGCGCCCTCTTTTCCCCCGTATTGGTCTGACCTGATTGTTTTTTATTCCCTTGCCCGCGCGCGAAGCGCGGGCGCAACTTGGAGAATTGTCTTATGATGCAGAATTTGATTTGCCGGGGCATTGGCCCCCGAAGCGTCGCCGTAATGGCGCTGATGTTGACGAGCGCCATTGCCGGACCGGCGTGGGCGGAGACCCTGGGCGGCGGCTTCGACGTGCGGCCGAGCGCCGCCGGCGGAAAGATCGTCACTGGCGGGGTCAGCGACGCGACCGGAGATACGGTAGCCGGCCAGCGCGTATTCGGCTTTGATTTTGGCAGTGACGATCCAAGTCAGCCCTTCTTCACGCAAGATCCTGGCTTCAACGCGCTGGTAGGAAGCGGCCTGCAAGCGGGCGCCTTGTCGTTCGATGTGCTGGGACCTTCGACCGGTTCAGCGCTACCGTATAATCTCAGCTATTGGGATGGAACGGGGAACGTTAGCTGGTCGGCCGCGCCCAGCGGCGAGCAATTGCAATGGAACCGCGGGGCCAGCAATCTGTTTGTCGGGAGCACGACGAACGCGCTTGTCAGCGGCTACACGATTGGTACGGTCGCGGGAGCCGGCAACATCCATATTCACCTCAATGCTTTTCTCAATGGCAGCGACGGCAACTCCATTCCTGCCGGTCCCGGCGATTGGGGCGCGGGGGACGGCGTGCAAGCCGCGGAAGGCGTTTACGCGCTTTCAATCGTGCTGAAGAACGGAACGCTAGGGAATTCCAACCCGATTTGGATCGTCTATACCACCAGCGGCATGCCTGACGGCGTTGGCGACACGGCCATGGCGTGGTTGAATGCTCATGCCGTGCCGGAGCCGAGCAGTTCGCTCCTTTGCGGCGTTGGCGGCGCATTCCTCGCCTGCGCGGGACGCCGAGCAAGACTCCGCTCGCAAGCCGGCGCGCAGGGAGTTTGACCCGTTGCTCGATCTCTCTTGATCGACCCTAGAGAGGCTCCAGGGCGTCGCATGCCGAATACCGCGCGGCGCCTTGGAGTTTTTTTTGTTGGGTGAGGTCATTAACCCCTCCGCGGTTCGCGATCGCTTCGGCCCAATGCGGCTACGCCAAAAAGGCCGCGGCGTGCTCGATGGCTCGGACCAGCGACTGCAAGAAGCGCGCGGCCGGCGCGCCGTCGATCACGCGATGATCGAAGGTTAGCGACAACATCATCATCGAGCGCCGGGTGATTTCGCCGCGATAAACCGCGGGCTTTTCAACGATCCTGCCGATGCCGAGGATGCCGGTCTCGCCCGCGTGCAGAATTGGCGTGAACGCATCGATACCGTAAGTGCCGAGGTTGGTGATGGTAA